>CALFCX010000127.1 GCA_937950635.1 uncultured bacterium | reverse complement strand
CGGTATTAACACCATCCAGATGATCATCCAGGCTGATCGTAACTATATCTCTTCCGGCATATTCCTGCAGTGCTTTAAGAAAAGGAATAGAAAAGAAATGCCGTTCTGTCAATAGCACCGGGATTGAACCATTAAGACGCCCCAGACATTCGGAAAAATATGCGTAATGCCGGTTAAAGTCGGGAACGTCCGATCCGAGACGTACAGGCGGCATTATGGGAGACGGGTCCGGAAATTCAACCGGATGTGTTTGTCTAAAATTAAGCCCGTAACTGCGGCTCAAGGAACAGCCTAACGAATATTGTTCGATAAGCGTTGTTTTTCTTGTCGGCGGCGCAACTCTCATGTTCTTATATCGCAAAATACGCGGTTCTATTTCAGTTAAATGACCGGCAAAAAAACAACTCTTTACTTGCAAAATCAATTACGCTACAATTATTCCCATGAAAAAACATTTTGTGGCCGCTCTTATATTGTCCGCATTATTTCTTGCTCAAGGATCAAAAGCCGATGTCTCTCTGGGATATGAGACGCTTACAATAATGCCCAATGCTATGGTGCTGTACATCAACGACCCGGCAAGCGGATGGGGGCTTAAGACATCCGCCGATTTCGGAACCTCATTCCTTTCAGGCATGTCGTCAACTATGACCAGCATTTTCACTATAGGCCTTGTGAACCCTGCTTTTTCTTTTGTTACGGCGTCACTGACAAAGGATATCGGCAGGGACGGGAACATCAGGGATTATGTCCGCCTTGGCGCTTTCTTTTTGACGGCCAGAACACCAAGCGCATCCGAGACAAAGACGATCCCCACAGTAGGCATAGGAAGAGATGTTTCAAAATTCCTGAACGATAATCTTATAGGGAACATAGAGCTTTCGTTCCCGGAGATACTTACGCTTAATCTTAGGTATTCGTTTTAAGCGCGGCATAAAGAAAAAAGCAAGCTCAAATAAACAAAGGAGACTATTGATGAAAAACCTGTATCGCCTTGTCGTATTATTCTGTTTTGCGGTGCTATTACCTATCTCTTCGTTCGCCGCGAACGATCTGACGCTAATATCCGAATTCGAGGGAGGGAAGCTCTACAAAGCAGGCGTACTCAACGTTGTCGTGATGAAAGGCGATTTCCACGCGATGGGAAGACAGTACGGAGCACTGTTAAAAGACGAGATGAGCGAGTTCTACGACATGGCAGCAGTAAAGACAATAATGGGACAGAAGAAATACTCATACAAAGAACTGCTTGATATGTGCAAAGAAGGCTATGACCGCAATCCGATGTATGTTAAGGAATGGGTACGCGGCATGAGCGAGACTTCCGGACTGGGACTTGAAAAACAGATCATCGTAAGCGAAGTCCTCGGCGCGCTTATAATGGCCCCGGACAAAAATGCTTGTTCAGGCCTTATCGCATGGAAGGATTATTCTTCCGGCGGCAAGACCGTGGCAGGCCGCAACTGGGACCTCGGAACTTTAGCACTCGAGCCCTACCAAAAATTCCTGACGGTGAACGTGTTCAATCCCACGGGTTACGGCCACGGCGTAGCAGATATCAACTATGTCGGTTCTATCATGTGGCAATCGGCAATGAACAGCGCGGGGCTTTTTTACGACCTTCAGAACGGCAGCATGTCTGACCCTTATGCCGCAAAGAACCGCCTTAACTCAAATGCCGCTCTTATGTCAATGATGCTTGATTCCGGAACGATAGAGCAGGCCGACGCGTTCTTCAGCGCGGTGCGCGCCGAAGGAGGGCTTATCATCAACGTGGCCGATGCCGACAAAGCTTACGCTTATGAATGGGGAACTTCCGATTACAGGCGGCGCGTGGACGATGAGAACGGTTTTCTCGCCGATTCAAATGATTATATCGACCCGACATGGCAGGTCGTGAGAGAACTTCCGGATGGCGCGGCTTCCGGCTTTACCAAGGAAAGACGCATCAATCTTGCCGCAATGGCAAAGAAGAACAAAGGCCGCATCAATGCCAACAAGATGATGGAAATATTCGACAAGACCATCCCTGAAGGCGGCCCGAGCTTCGACAAAGCAAGCGGCTTAAAGACATATTACAGTATCGTCGCCGTTCCGTCGGAACTTAAGCTATGGCTTAATGTAAGGGACCTGCAGGGATGGACGGAAATAGATCTTAAGCCGTTGTTCGTTAATTAGCTTCGGCAGTCGAATATCCCAGAATGTTCTTGGCCTCTCTCCCTATGTCATGTAAAAATTTGTAGTAATTATAAATATCATCAAAACTGATCGCGCCGGCCGAGATGATGACGGTCACGTCCTGTTTGGGGTCGTATTTGGCAACGGTTGCATAACCGGCATGGCCGCCGTCGTGACCAAATCCTAGTCCCTTCACATAAGAGTTTCCCAGACCGTAAGCGCCTTTTTCAGTCCCCTCTTTCATCATTGCAACAGTTGAAGCGTTCAACCCGGCCTCGCCCCTGAACAATTTTCTTGTCCAGTTACCCAGATCTGAAAGGGTCGTAATGACATTTCCCTCGGCTACATGAGGGGTCATATTATCCTGCGTCGTGGCATAGGCCTTTCCCCCATAGTAAGAATAACCTTCGATGAACGGGACCGGGATCGCGTTGTCGTTGCCGAGATGCGGGAATGATGTCTGTGTAAGCTCGTTCGGGAAGACAAGGTTCTGCGTGATGAATTCCCCGTACGATTTTCCGGAAACCCTCTCGATGATCTCGCCGAGCAGTGAATAACCGGTATCGCTGTAGTGATAAGACGTGTCAGGCTTAAAATAGCTTAGATGATTGGATGCCACGACCCCTACCAGTTCGTCGAACGTGAACGTATGGAGAGGATCTTTCTCCTCCACATAGTCGATATAGCTCTGGCCTTTGTACAGCGCTTCCGCGGTCGCGGGGATCGCCGAATTGGACACGTCCCATATGCCGGCCCTGTGGTTTAAGACCATTTTTATCGTGATATCGCTTTTGTTCGGGATGTCGTAATCCGCGGTATTTGGCACATACGGTTCCGTCGAGCCAGGGATCAGCGCGGTTATCTTGTCGTTTATATTGAGCCTCCCCTGCTGGTGGAGCAGCATTATACCGGCGGCGGTGAACATCTTAGTGCAGCTTGCACCGCGGAAATGCGCGTCGCTTTTGTTGCCGTTGCCCGGATCGCTGGAAGAAAAATAATTACCTTTAGGGGTCATTGCATATATATAGATATCCCCTTTCCAGCCGGGATGAGCAGCCGTGTAAGATGTCCATCTTGTTTTCACCATATCATCGAGACGCGAATTGTTCAGATCGCCTTTTCCCTTCACTTGCTTAAAAACGACAAACAATGACAGGACTATAAAGAGGATAATACCGGAAACAACATATATTCTTTTCATAGCCAGATTATAACATTAATGCCTGCAAACTCCTCAGAAACAGGATCGGTCACGAAAAAATGCTTGATTTCTTAGGGCCATTAATGTAACATTTACACAATTCGCAAAAAAGGAGAATTGCATGAGATACAGGATAGCGGGATTGGCTTGTGTCCTTGGATTGGTCCTTGCCTTTATTTCCAGCGGATGCGGTGTCACAAATTCCGGAGGAAGCTCGGTAACGACTTCTTTTTATACGGAGACCTCAAATACAACGCCTGTCTTTGAACCTGCGTCCACATCGACATCGTCAGTCAGACCCTCTGCGGCCTCTTCCCTGTCGACCGAAGAATGGGGCTCCGGAAACCCGCTCTACAGCGTCTACTATTCGCTGCGCGAATTCATAAGCTCCAGGGACGAAGGAGTTGTCGACAGGTCCAATCTTTATAAACTCTTAATAGATGTGGACAATGTCTTTTCCGGCCTGTCATCAAGCGCGGTTACGATCACTGAACAGTCAATAACCCCGCCTTTTGACCAGCTGCAAGCGATCGTCTGCGACAAAGCATACAATGATACCTCCGGTAAAAGAGCTATCGCGATGAAAGAGACAACGGATGAGGTCAATGCGATAATCACCTGGATATGGTCCGATACGGCGACCAAGGAAGAATACGGGATAGCTACCATAACATACAATAAAGTCAATGGCAATATAACAGTGGATATGACCTACAGCGTTGACTATGACCTTAGTGATACAGCTACCGATTACAACACGAGGTGTTATGTTACAGGCAATGCGGGAACTAACACGTTCGAATTCAAATATATAGTCGGCAATAATACGATCGTGGCAAAAGGCGTGTCAAAAGGCGAAGGCAATTACATGCTCTTTAAATACGCGGGGCCTAGCGTGGATGAGAGATACATAGTAGTGGAAGGTACCGCAGACGAAAGCTTTTTCTCGGCCCAGAACAGTTCACCGACGCAGATCTATACCAGTGCGGATGATCTTCCGGCAACGGTCGCCGCATATAAAGATTGGGTAGTCAGCACCGAGGCCTTTACGGCGGACGACATGGTAACGGATATCAGCACGCTTAACGTCGGGAACGATCACGAAGGAACAATATATATAAATCACAACTAAAGGGTACGGGGAATCAAAATATCCTCGGATTGCATGTTAATATATCTTCATGGATATATTCTCGCTTGTTTTCATCGCTGTTGGTCTCGCCATGGACGCGACCGCCGTATCCATGGCATACGGAGCCATTATAAAAGAGAACAGGACCGCACAAGCCCTCAGGTTTTGTATAAGTTTTGGGTCTTTCCAGATGATAATGCCTGTCATAGGATGGGCGGCCGGAACTAAATTAAGCCACGTGATGTCAGGCTTTGATCACTGGATAGCCTTTATGCTCCTGACTTTTATCGGAGGAAAAATGCTATACGAATCAACAGTTATGGAAGAAGAACAACGGGCATGCACGGTCCCTTTCAGGACCCTGATGGGGCTTTCTGTAGCTACAAGCATCGATGCTCTTGCCGTCGGCATTAGCTTCGCTCTGTTAAAGGTCAGTATCATCTCTCCGGTAATAATAATCGGGGTGATAACCTTTGCGATGTCGCTTTCGGGCTTCATAGCCGGAGAAAAACTTGGCTGTTTCTTTAAGAACAATATGGAAAAAGCCGCCGGGATAATCTTGATATTAATAGGCGTGAAGATATTGCTGGAACATCTGGTCTAGAACAGAAACTCGGCAAGCTTTTTTTATGCACCGTTCTTATGTGAGCTTCCACCTGTAGTATTCTTCGGGGCGGACACCCTTTCCTGCAGCTATGTTGTTAAGGTCTTCCCACGTTGTCATGCTTTGCCAGGAATCCTCATTATCATAGAGCATATTCTCTCTTATTCTCCCCATAAACTCTCTGCCCGGATCACCTTGTTCAATTATCCCTTCGACAAGATCAGGCCTGTAGGCAGTCGGCACATTATCAAATAATTGGATAAAACCGTCCTTTACCATCCCCATATCATCCGTCAAAGGACATATATCGCAGAATCGTACTCTGTCGCGGAAGAAAACCATATTTGACAGTTTAAAGTCCGATGAGCCCATTCCGGTCTCGGCATAAAGCTGTCCCATAGACGCTCCGATAGCTCTAAAAAACGCCCTTCTGCCCTTTTCCTTTGATAAAGCATTCAGATATTGCTCGCAATCAAGCCCCATGAGGAACTCTTTGAAAAGAACACCGATTCTTGTTCTCTGCATAGGCACGGAAACAAAACCGAAAGATACGGGTAAGAGCGTAGTTGATCCGCCTACAGATCTGATAGCTTCATATTCTTCAGCGGCATGACCTCTTTCACTGTCACGAAGATCCGGCCTGTTGACCGCAGCCAGAAAAGTGTTCGTAGTCCCTCCGGAATGGATTTTGACAGTTGATATTGTCCTGAGCCCGCCCCTTCCAAGGAATTTTATGCTCATATGGTCTATCTCCTGCGGGCTAGTACCGAGGCCTTTTGATATGTTCTCCATATATGTCGGTTCTTGGCACAGCGATCCGTCACCGGCAAGCCGGCTGAAAAGAGCGCCCGCCGTTACGGAAAGATAAGTGTTCGGACGCACACCGGATATATTGAACTCTCTCCCATCTTCATCTATGAAACTCATACCTTCGAATATACTGAGTTCCCTGTCCGTCATATCTTCTATGAAAGGCATGATCTCCAGAGCTTTTGCGGCTGCGAGCAGTCTCACATTCCTGACATAAGGAGCCATAATATCCGAAATGGAGCTGTCATCAGCAAGCGCGATTTCTGCCGGAGCAGCGTAACGCTCCGTCTTTGTCTTTCTCTCAACAGCGTAAATAGGATGCAGTTCTATCCCGTGGCTTCTTCTGTGTATGAACAGTATCTCTTCGGGCCTGATCGGAACTCCGGCATCGATATAGCTCTTCAATTGGTCTGCATTCAACAAAAAACTGGATATTTCCTTCAAGCGGTTCACGTCAAAATAATCCGTCTTTCTGACCGATCGGGCAAAATCCAGACAAAACCTCATAATTCCGGCTTCGTCCTCCGGAAGATGAGCTATTGTTTCTTCAACACCCGTTCCCTGAGCCATACCCTCGCCGCACACCGCTTCAGCAGGATAAGACGGATCGAATCTTGCGCGCAGTTCGGATAATATAGCCCGCATTATCGGGCCGTTCTTTTTCATTGTAAAAACCGTTCTTATAGAGTCTCTTGCCTGGTCTGATGAAGCAAGGAACCTGGACATCGCGTTATAAAGACCGACAAAACTGAACCACAGAAGATCTCCTTCTCCGGACAACAAAGCCCTGTTGGCCGCATCATCCTCAAAAAGCCTGTCCATTTCTGATATGACTTTCGCGGTCCCGCATTCTTCGGATACGAAACGTGCCGTGCTGAGACAAAGGACCCTGTTGTTATCTCCGCCGACCGGATAGAACTTCATATCCAGCGGTTCAAGGCCTAAACCGGCAAAGACCGAAACAATATCGTGTCCAACCCCGAAATAAGCATCACGTACGATCTGGCTTTCGATCACGCTTCCTCCCCCATAATCGTTCTTTCTCCTGACATTGAGCCCCCCCGAGGGCCGCAACAATAATTTCACCAGGTCCACTATACGGTCGGGACTGAGCGTATCCGCAACTTCGAGAGGAATCAAAGAAACGGCTTTATTTATATCTGTTTCAGGGTGCGATCCAGACAAAGCATTGACGGCAATACCCGAGCAATAGCCCAATGGATCCAGCTTTTTCTTTATATTAAGAGACTCATCCGCTCTTCTGATGCGAGCAGGGATCTGATCGTCTGGAGATACTATCAGATGCACCGAACCGTCCTGCTCATCGGGAAGGAACTCGGCCAGTTCGCACAGGACATGCTGTTTAGCCTGGAGTTCCGAACAAACGTCAGGGAACTTTATCACCCTGCCCATAAAAGCCAATTCCGCTTCGGAGGCTTGAGGAATATCTTCTCCTATAAAACACAGGTTCCGTTCGGGCATGCGCGAAAGGAGCAAGGCTGCGCTCCTCAATGTCGTTTCCGCGGCATTCGTAACATGCCCCGGAAGGTCTTTATGCATTACCACTGTCTTGCCGCTCAACTCAAAAACTCTTCCTATCCTGAAGTCCGGCGGGAGTTCCATACGGACCCTGTTTATATCCCCTCTTGTGAGCTGTACAGGCCTGGCAGACAGCGATGTTATTCTCATTCCGCCGTTAATTAGCATATTTATGCCCTTTTATCCGCTGAAAAGCCCTCATAATGATATATCGCCAATAATATACGGGTATTTCATGATATAATGGAAATATCTGGAGCTTGAGGCTTTAACTGGATTATCAAGGTCGGGATCAAAAAGGTCAGTCCGCACTTATAATACACTCCCTCAGATTAAAACCGATTTCTCCAAAGTAATTTTGGCCGAAAAGGAGAGCCGCATTGATAAATGATACATTTTACGGGATAGGCATTGCACCGGGACTGCTCGAAGTTTTGAACCGTTTAAAGTTCGTAAAACCGACCCCGATCCAGCAAAAAGCCATCCCGATAGCGATAGAAGGAAAGGACATCATCGGAATAGCCCAGACCGGGACCGGAAAAACATTGGCATTCGGTATTCCCATGATACAGAGGCTGGCGCAAAGGCCCGGAAAAGGCCTCATACTTGTGCCTACAAGAGAACTGGCCATACAGGTCAACGAAGCTCTGGTAAAGTTAAGCCCCGTATTCAGGATACGCACCGCGGTCCTGGTAGGCGGAGAATCGATCGGACGCCAGATATACGCGATAAGGAACGGCGCAAGGATAATCATTGCTACCCCAGGAAGGCTTAACGACCATATAGCTCAGAGAACCATCAGGATGGACGATGTCAACGTGCTGGTCCTGGACGAAGCCGACCGCATGCTTGACATGGGATTCGCGCCGCAGATAGAACGAGTTCTAAAAGCGATCCCTAAACAGAGGCAAACAATGCTCTTTTCGGCAACCATGCCGTCGAGCATAGTCAGTATGGCGTCAAAGCACATGCAGCTGCCCGTAAGGACGGAAATAGCTCCGGAAGGAACGGCGGCAGAAAAAGTATCTCAGGAAATGTTCATTGTCAAAAGAGAGCTTAAGATGAAACTCCTTGAAGAACTACTGCTCCAATATAAGGGTTCGGTACTGCTCTTCATGCGCACCAAGATCGGTGCAAAAAAGATAACCCGTTTCCTCAGGGATATAGGCCACAAAGCCGCCGAGATACATTCCGACAAGACATTAAGCCAGAGGCGCGAAGCCCTCGACGGGTTCAAATCCGGAAAATACAGGATACTTGCAGCGACCGATATAGCTGCCAGAGGGATCGACGTTAACAATATCGAAGTGGTCATAAATTATGATCTGCCTGATGATCCCGAGAATTACGTCCACAGGATAGGACGCACCGGGCGCGCAGGCGCCGAAGGCCATGCAATAACGCTTGCCACACCGGACCAAGCCCGCGACGTAAAAAGCATCGAGAGGCTTATGAGAACGACCATTCCCCTGTCGGAACACCCTGCGGTACCCGCTTCCAGGTTCTTTAACGCGTCAAGCTCTTTTGCGCCGCCGTCAAACAGAAGGCCTCTGAGGCGGGGATTCAAGCCAAGGCACGGAAGGTTTACGAAAAGATAGACGAGCGAAGTCGTTTTCGCTCCCCTTTTATCTTCTTATCGCGCAAAATCTTTTCTTTCGCGCGCTTGGAGCGTTTTCGCTTCTGCCTGCGGATCTTTTCTATCTTTTTTCTTTCTTCGGATTCGCGGCCAAGAACCATATTCTCGATCTTATTTACGAGTATCTGCCTGGCAAGAAAACGGTTGAGCGATTGCGAACGGGATTTCTGGCATTTCACTTCTATGCCTGTCGGAATGTGTTTAAGGTAAACGCAGGTCGATGTCTTGTTGACATTCTGGCCACCAGGACCGGATGAGCGGATGAATTCTTCGTTAATATCGCACTCTTTGATGCCAAGATCCGACATCTTTTGTCTTAGTATATGCTCTTTTCCGGAAGATACTGAGTTTTGCATAGTCATATTCTATCACCGGATCCGATAATTGCGGAGAAAAAGAAAAATGGAGATGAGGGGACTTGAACCCCTGGCCCCCGCGTTGCGAACGCGATGCTCTACCAACTGAGCTACATCCCCATATACGCCTGAGGCGTAAGGAACAAGGAATAAGCAGTAAGAAGCAAGGTGGAACTTATTGCTTATTTCCAGAATTTTTTGCTTACTTTGACTTCTCTGATCTCGGTCGGATAGATGTCTTCGTTGATCTCGTCCGGCTGGAACCAGAGTTTTATCTCAACTTCGGCTTCTTCCGGCGTCGCGGAACAATGCAACACATTCTCAAATATGCCTTTTGAAGTTATCCTGCCATACTGGCCCCTTATGCTTGAGGCGTCGGCTTCCTCAGGATTTGTGGCACCTGCCAGCTTGCGGACTTTGCCCACGGCATCCTCTCCGCTATATACAAGAGCCAGCACTCTCCTGTACGGCTCATCATAGACTTCCCCGGATATATATTTAACAACATCCTCAAAGAAAGGTTTTCCTTTGAGATGCGCATAATGTTTTTCGGCCAGCTCTCGGGTAACATGCAATACCTTTGCCCCCAATATCCTTAATTTTGTTTCAGATAATCTGGTAAGAATATTGCCCGTAAGAGACTTTTTTATCCCGTCCGGCTTGATCACTACCAGGGTCTTCGTGTTTGCCATTTTTTTCTCCTGTTATTTATCCTGCAGTATTGCTATACCCGGAAGGGATTTCCCTTCGAGGAACTCCAGAGAAGCTCCTCCTCCCGTAGATATATGGGTTATTTTATCAGCGACACCGGCCTTTTCGACCGCTGCCGCAGAATCGCCGCCGCCGATTATCGTAATAGCTTTCGATGCCGCAAGCGCTTTGGCGACCACCACCCGTTCCCGCCGCGGCTCGAGCGTGAAC
>CALFCX010000126.1 GCA_937950635.1 uncultured bacterium | reverse complement strand
CATAACAAAAGCTATAAGGTAAGAAGGGTAATAATAGAGGCAAATTTGCACAAAACTCATAAACATCTCCTTCAGGATTGTTTGACCAAGATAATTATACAATAAAAACCCTTCCGGACTAATATTTTTTAAAGCCCTGATATTCCTATCTATACCAACAGACAAATTTCGCAACGAGTCATAGATGGGTTTACCGAACAATAATCGGTTATAAAATCGGCATCAGCTTATAAAGACGAGATCCGGTCGAATAAACCGTGAACGATTCGACACAGTAAATATTGTATAATCTCTATCATGAACGAACATATGATAAACATAAGGATGACCGTCCCCCTTTCGATCATAATCTCCATACTTCTGCTCATCTCAAGCATTTTCGGACTTTTCGGCAACATCTATAGGGAAGCTCCGGCCTGGCTGGTACAGGCCTACGCCGCGGACATAATGAACCTTGCCTGCATACCGTTCCTGCTTGTCTCCTTGCTGCTGGCGATCAAGGGTTCACGCCGCGGGTTTTTTGTTTTTTCCGGCATACTCCTTTACCTGATATATACATTTTTGCTATACACGTTTGCAATGCATTTCAACCGTATGTTCTTGGTTTATGTGGGCATTCTCGGGACCTCTTTTTACTGTCTCGCTGGTATCATTTATTCGCTTGATATGAAAAATCTGCAAGAATGGTTCAAAGAAAGCCAGTCTTTCAACGCGGCTGTCTGGTTCCTTTGCATCATGGCCGGGCTGTTCGCTATTCTCTGGCTCTCTTCGATCTTACCCGCCGTTATAAACGGCTCCATTCCGGCGGAAATAGAAGGATTGGGGCTTCCCGTCAATCCAGTCCACGTGATAGACCTCGCGCTGCTCCTTCCGGCCTTTATCATATCTTCCGTACTGGTTAAGAAAAAGGCCGCGCTCGGTTACTTTTTAACACCTTCTATGCTTGTATTTTCAGCCCTGATGTCGGCCGCGATAGCGGAGATCATGATAGTTACCGCCTACCTTAAAATGCCCGCCGACCCGGCGGTCACAGTCGTCATGCTGGGCCTGTCGGCAATAAGTGCGATCGTATTTCTGATGGAGACAAGAAAGATCTAAAATATATTCAGCCGGCACTCTTCCTTCTATACGTCGGGATCATTAAGATGTGAACAGTGACGGCCGCGGCAATCATGATGAGAAGCAAGCCGAGCCACAGTTTTTTAGAAACAAACAGTGCCGAATACCCTATCGTCAACCAAAGAAGAACAAGAACCCCTGCCTTGTGTCGCAGCGCCATCCCGCGTTTTTCCTGATAATTACGGATATACTCTCCGCACCATCTGTTAGTCAAAATCCAGTTATGCGCTTTTTTTGAACTCTTGGCAAAACAGACCGCGGCCAGCAGCAAAAAAGGGGTCGTAGGCATGACGGGAACGAACGCACCGACCATGCCCAGAAAAACAAAGAAAAACCCACCGAACAGAAGTATAGTGTTCATTATTTCTGAGCCTGGCGCTTAGTTTTTAAGCGTACGTTCTTGAAAGTTGTCGTCCCCCGGCTGGGCTCCCACATCGTCGCTTTGCTCCTGCGTTTTGAAGCTGCTTTAAGAATACTCTTATATCCTTTGATCAACGCGAGTTTCTTTGTCCTTGTCCAGCCTTTGATCTGCGCTTCACGTTTTGCGGCTCTGCTTCTCGTATAATGTTCTTCAACATAGCGCATTTTTTTGGCCTTGAACGCAGCCGTGTATTTACAGCCTTTACCTGAGAAATGTTCTTTCATCCTGCGGTCGATATCTGAAGTGATGCCGGTATAGAAAGAATTATTATTGCATTCGAGGATGTAGACAAAATATGGCATAAAATTGGCTTCGACTCGTCCCTCCATTTCATTCCGGGCCTCGCTCAGCCTGCTTCGTTCCATGCACTAAAGAAATCTCTCGTTAAGAAGATAACTTGTGCTGAGCGAGGTCGCCTTGAGCTTGTCGAAAGGCGACCGAGTCGAAGCACTCCCCCGGCTGGACTCGAACCAGCAACAACCTGATTAACAGTCAGGTGCTCTACCGATTGAGCTACAGGGGAATACAAAATTTATTATATCCTATCTTGTAGAAATCTTCTACCAAAATCCGCGCAGTATAAGCGTTACTTTGCCTGCTGTACCTTTTCAATCCTGGAAACGTCGTATCCAAGCAAGCCGGCTTTATCAACAAGGCCTTTATATACGGTCTCATCCATCTGAGGCGTTCTGCTGAGTATCCAGAGGTAATCCTTGCCGCTTCCGACAAGGGCGTACCGGTAGTTGTCGTAAAGCTCCATAACAATATAGTCTGCCGAAACCAGGAAGAAAAAGCTCACCTTGAGCCGGCCTGTCTGCTTTAGATCTGGGATCCACGCCCTCCCTATCGCCGTCTTCTTCTCCCCTGTCAGTGTCTTGAGATTGCCTTCATTGCGCACTTCTATTTCACCGTTCGGCTTGAGCGTATATGTAGCGGTGACGCCGACAAGGTCCTTTTCAAACCAGTTCGGTATGCGCGCTATCTCGTACCAGGTACCGAGATGCCTTGAAAGTTCGACATCTTTTGAAGGAAGTGATTGTACAAAAGGATCCTCAAAAACACACCCCGACATTAGGATGGCGACGGCGAGGAAAGCAATAGAGCAAAATATATTCCTTTTTATCATGGCATAAGTATATCATTTCCGAAAGTGTCTATTTTGAATGGCCGTCAAAATCAAAAGCTTCTTCTCAAAGAACGATTTATCAGGATCTCCCCTACCACAACGCTTATGACCGATCCGACAATGATCGGAAGGGAAGTCCAGACAAAGTCCTGGCCTGGTTGGACCAAAAGGATCATCACGGTTGTTAAGATGAACAATTCGGCAACGATCGCCAGAATATAAGCCAGCCAATCCGGTCCCGGAACCCTATAAGGACGGACGATATTCCTGTCGCTGTGCCTTAGCCTGATAAAAGCCGGGAAAATGACGAGATAAGCGAACAGATCCACCGCGAGGCAGAAAGCGGTCACTTGCCAGAACATTTCCGCCGCATTATCGGCGAAGAACCAGTAGACAACTATTACAAACGTGGAGATGAGGCCCGAGATCACCGAAGCGCCTAAAGGAGCGTCATTCTTTGTCATCTTCCCGAATATTGCCGGCATTTCGCCTTCGGCCGCGGCTTCGGCCATAGTCCTATTTGAACCAAGCGTCCATGCCACCACGCCGGCAAAAAGTGTGAATATGACGGACAAGCCTAAAACAACTGTTATCGCCGCGCCGGCACCCTGAGAACCGAAAGCCGCCGCAAACATCTGCATTATGCCGCTAGAAACATTGATCTCAGAAGCGGGAACAACTGCCCAGACCAAAAAAGTGCTGACAAGATACAACAAAGCAATAGCCAGCGCGGAAGAGATTACGGCCCTTGGGACATCGCGTTTGGGGTCTTTCATTTCGCCTGCGGCGCTTGATACCAGTTCGCAACCGAGCAGATTATACATGATTATCGGTATGAACACTACCGCGGAGTTCCATCCGGGAAGCATATCAGGTAAACTGATCGCGTTGGCAAAATGACCACGACTTAAAAAGAAGTATATCGCGGCCGCGAACATGCCGATGACTACCAGTATTTTTGTTGCCGACCCGATATTTGTCACCCATTTTGATGACCGAAGCGGCAGGATATTTACCGCGACGGTGACCCAAATCATTAATATCCCTATCAATACCTGGTCCCAAAGCGTCAGGCCCGGAAAGAACATTCGACCGGCAATTTCCGCAAACGCTATATATATCGCCGGGATCCAGATGGGCAAAGAGATCCAATAATACCATGTCGTACGGGCAGCCCATCGGTTGCCGAACGCTCTCTTGACCCATGCATATAGCCCGCCCTGCTCCGGATACGTCGAGCCCAGTTCCGCAGATATCAGACCGAACGGAAGAAAATATCCGATGATAAATATCAGCCACCAGGATATCGCGGGCGGACCGATAGCGGCCGCGGTAGCTATGGCTTCGATACCGAATATCGCGCAAAACGAAAAAAGCAGCAGATCCCAAAATCCCAGAACTTTCTTATTCATTACTTCAATTTTTTCTTCACTTTCATCACGCTGTTCACCATTTTGCCGAAACGTTTGTCCCTCTGGCGTTTTTCGACTTCCGTCATGGCGAAAAAGGCCGCTTCTTTTTTCAGCTTGAGGTAGCTGTCATACTTTTCGCGCGGTAATTCTCCTGACTCCACCGCCGCCAGAACGGAACATCCCGGTTCATGTTCGTGCGTGCAGTCCGGGAACCGGCAATCGCTCCCCAGATCTTCGATCTCCGAAAAGACATCATGAATACCGCTGCCGGAATCTGTAAGGCCGATCTCCCTCATACCAGGGTTGTCAATGATCATCCCGCCGTTCTTCAGAGCGAACAACTCTCTGTGTGTAGTAGTGTGTCTGCCCTTTTTCGTGCTGACGCTTATTTCT
>CALFCX010000125.1 GCA_937950635.1 uncultured bacterium | reverse complement strand
GCCTTCCATCAAGGTCTGTACCTCTTATAAGAGGTACAGACCTTGATGGAAGGCAGCTCGTCAAGGACATCAAGCTTTGTAAGGGCCAAACCCGTGAACCCGTTAACCTGTTTAGAATATCCGGCAACGACCGCGTCGAACCATCCGCATCTTCTCGGCCTTCCGGTAGTAGCTCCGTATTCGCCGCCTTTCTCCCTTAAAAAATCCCCTATTTCCGAAGTTATCTCGGTCACAAAAGGACCGCTTCCCACACGGGTCACATACGCTTTCACGACCCCTATAACTGAGTTTATGATTGTAGGACCTATCCCGACACCGGTACAGGCGCCCCCTGAAACAGGATTGGAAGATGTAACAAAAGGATATGTCCCGTGGTCGACATCAAGCATCGTCCCCTGTGCCCCTTCCAGCAATATTTTCTTCCCTGCTTGAGCCGCTTCCATGACCATAGCTCCGGAGTCATCCACAACGTATTTCTTTATCATCCTGGCGTAACCGAGATATTCGTCAAGTATCTCCTCAAAATTAAGGTCCGCCATATAGTTGTAAAAATTCTCAAGTTGGAAGGACTGCTCTTTTATGTTCCACAGAAGCTTTTCCTTAAGGGCTTCCTGGTTGTAAAGGTCCCCTATCCTTATCCCCCGCCTGTTGGTCTTATCTACATAACAAGGACCTATCCCGCGGCTGGTAGTCCCGATACGACCCGCCTCGCGCTTTTTTTCCTGCGCCTGGTCTATCAAACGGTGGTAAGGAAATATGACGTGGGCACGCGAGCTGATCTTAAGGTTTGAAGGATCTATACCCTGTACCCTGAGCTTTTCCATTTCCTCTATGAGGACGGCAGGATCAACGACAACGCCGTTGCCTATCACACATGTGACATTCGGATAGAATATCCCCGAAGGTATAAGGTGCAGTTTGAACGTCTTGTCGCCGATGACCACTGTGTGGCCGGCATTGTTGCCTCCCTGGTAGCGCACCACCATGTCCATATCCTTGGACAAAAGATCGGTGATCTTACCTTTGCCTTCGTCTCCCCATTGAGAACCTACTATTACGCTTACGGCCATTTTTTCTCCTTTACCCTAAAAAAGGCGCATTTTTGCGCCCTTAATATTTTACCATACTAATGCCGCGATGTTGTACGGGCAGGCTCAAAACCCGCCCTCTACACTACTTTTATATTCAATTCTTTCAATTGTTTCGGATCCACATCAGCAGGCGCTCCCGACAAGGGGCAGAAAGCCGATTGTGTTTTCGGGAACGCGATAACGTCCCTGATGGAATCCTCACCGGCTATCAGCATGACGAACCTGTCGACCCCGAGCGCTATCCCCCCGTGCGGAGGGGCCCCGTACTCGAGAGCTTCCAAAAAGAACCCGAACTTCGCCTGGGCGGATTCTTCGCTGTGCCCGAGCAATTTGAATATTTTGTGCTGGATATCGCTTCTGTGGATCCTGATGCTGCCGCCGCCGAGCTCGGTCCCGTTGAGCACAAGGTCATATGCCTCCACCTTTATTGACGACGGATCGCTCCCGAACCTATCTTCTATATCATCAAGGTTCCCGCTGGGCCTTGTGAACGGATGGTGCCGCGACACCCATCTTTTTTCGGTATCGCTGTATTCCAGCAAAGGAAAATCAACGATCCATAAGAAGTTAAACTTTGTTTTGTCGATAAGGCCGTGTTTCTCGGCTAGAACCAGCCTCAATTGCCCCAGGACCGCGGCGGCATTTTCTTTTTTATCGGCGGCGAACACTAAAAGATCGCCCTTGCCTGCTCCTGCCTTGGAAATTATTCCGTCTATTTCTTCCTTCTGCATAAATTTGGTTATGGGAGATTTCGGCGCGTCATCGGCAAGAGATATCCATGCCATCCCTTTGGCGCCGTTCTTCTTTGCGATCTCTTCCAGATGATCTATCTCGCTTCTGGTATAAGAGCCGCCACCTTTGACACACAGGCACCTTACCACTCCGCCGGAAGCAACAGCTCCTGCGAACACTTTAAAACCGGATTTTTTAACTTCCTGCGAAACATCGATGATCTCCAGGCCGAACCTGGTATCAGGCTTGTCCGTCCCGAACCTGTCGATCGCCTCATCATATGACATTCTTGGAAAAGGGGCTTTTACCAATGGCAGGTCTTTACTCAACCCTACCTTTTTCACCTCAGAAAGTATGTGCTCGACCATGCGTTCGGTAACGGAAATAACATCGTCCCTCTCAACAAAAGAAAGTTCCATATCTATCTGAGTGAACTCCGGCTGTCGATCGGCGCGGAGATCTTCGTCCCTGAAACATCTGGCCATCTGATAATATTTTTCAAGGCCGGATACCATGAGTATCTGTTTAAAAAGCTGCGGCGACTGGGGAAGAGCATAGAACTTTCCGTGATTCACACGCGAAGGGACCAGATAATCCCTGGCGCCTTCAGGCGTACTCTTGCCCAGAAAAGGCGTTTCCACTTCGAGGAACCCTTCGTTATCAAGGAAGTCGGATGCCGCTTTCATCATCTTGTGCCTGAGTATAAGGTTCTCTTTCATGTGCCCTTTTCTGAGATCAAGATACCGGTATTTAAGTCTTGTGTTCTCGTCTATCGGCTGTGCGGCATCGGCTATTTCAAAGGCAGGGGTCTTCGAGACGTTAAGTATCTCCAGTTCTGACGGAATTACCTCGATTTCACCGGTCGGGATATTTTTGTTCACAAGGGAGGGATCCCTTCTTACGACCTTCCCCTTGACCGCAAGCACATATTCGCTGCGCAGCTGCTCGGCTGTTTTCAAAAGATCTTTTTTCTCCGCGTTTATGACCACCTGAACTATTCCGGACCTGTCGCGGAGATCTATGAAAATAAGGTTCCCGTGGTCCCTGCGGCGGTGCACCCAGCCGTTCAGGATGATCTCTCTTCCTTCGTCCTTTATACTTATCTCTCCGCAGTTGCGGTCGCGTTTTAACATGTCGGTTCTATCTCCCTGTACAATTCTTCCATCCTTATCTCTTTCTGCTGCGCGGTCTTCATGTTCCTCAGAGAAAAAGATCCTTTTTTCATTTCATCCTCGCCTATTATCAGTACATATCTGGCGCCAAGACCATCAGCAGTCTTTAATTGGGATTTCAGGCTTTTTCCGGAGAGATCCGTTTCCGCAGAAATCCCGGACTTTCTTAATTCGAACACTTGTTGTAAAGCTTTTTTTTGTGCATCATGGCCTATAGCCGCGATATATATATCCAGTTCTTTTCCGGGTTCCGGAAGCAGTTTCTGAGATGCCATGACGAAAAGAAGACGCTCCAGCCCTATCGCCATCCCTACTGCCGGCGTGGCCGGACCGCCAAGCTCCTCTATAAGATCATCATAGCGGCCTCCGCCGCAGACCGCATTCTGGGCACCAAGCTCTTTTGAGATTATCTCAAATGTCGTTTTTGTATAATAATCCAAGCCCCTGACCAATTTATCATTGACAGATACCGTAACGCCAAAAGAAGAAAGACTTCCGGAGAATTCTTCAAAATGCGACTTGCATTCTTCACATAGCATTGCCTCCAGTGACGGAGCCTTGAAAATCACCTTCTTACAGCTTTCATTTTTGCAGTCAAGAACGCGCAGGATGTTCTTTTCTTTCCGTTCGTTGCAGTCCGCGCAAAGTTTTGAAGAATTTGCCGCAAGATATTTTTTGAGCTCTTCTTCGTACGCCGGCCTGCATTTTTTGCATCCCACCGAATTTATTTCAACTTCAAGGGATCTAAGCCCTAAGGAATTGAAAAGTATTATCCCGGCAAGAACGACTTCTGCATCGGCCAAAGCCGATGAGGTACCGAACAACTCTATCCCGGCCTGATAAAATTGCCTGAAACGTCCGGCTTGTGGGCGTTCATATCTGAACATCGGGCCTATATAGTAGAGTTTTGAGATCTTGTCTTTGGCTATAAGATTGTGCTCTATGGCAGCGCGGACAACCGAAGCCGTGGCTTCAGGCCTGAGAGCTATGTTCCGTCCGCCTTTGTCCTGAAAAGAGTACATTTCTTTTGAAACTATGTCCGTCTGATCGCCTATACTCCTCATAAAAAGCTCAGTTTGTTCTATGGCAGGCGTCCTTATCTCACAAAATCCGCAGGAACCGAACTTCTCATGTATCTTCTTTTCAATATATTGCCAGGCAGGTGTTTCTTCAGGAAGTATGTCGTGAGTACCTCTCAGAGATTGATATTTCATTTTATGATAACCTTTCCTGTCCCGGCCACCGCTTCACCGATAACATAAGATTCTTCACCCAGATCTTTGAGCGCCTTAATGGTCTTATCGGCATCATTGGCTTTTACTGCCGCGACCATACCTATCCCCATATTGAACGCCTTGAACATTTCATCTCTGGAGATATCCCCTTTTTGTTTTATAAGCCTGCAAAGCGGGTGATGCTGCCACGCATGGGGATCTATAGAGGCATCTATATTTTCAGGGAGAAATCTTGCCACATTTTCAGGCAATCCCCCGCCGGTTATATGGGCCATTCCCAGCACTTCGACTTTTTCCAAGAGCCCGAGTACCGGTTTTACGTAAATTTTTGTCGGAGTAAGGAGCGCTTCTCCCAGGGTCTTGCCAAGTTCCGGGACCTGCTCGGAAATGTTCATTTTGGCCATGTCAAACAAAACTTTTCTCGCAAGAGTATATCCGTTGCTGTGAAGACCGGAAGACGCGATACCGATCAGTTTATCTCCGGCCGAAATTTTTGTTCCGTCTATGATCTTTGATCTTTCGACAATGCCGACAGCAAACCCGGCAATATCATATTCACCTTTTCCGTAGAGGTCCGTCATCTCAGCGGTCTCCCCGCCTATAAGAGCCGCATTGCTCTGTCTGCAGCCATCGGCTATCCCGATAAGGATCTGCTCCGCAAGATCAGGATCGACCTTGTTAAAAGCCAGATAATCAAGAAAGAAAAGGGGTTTAGCGCCAAGCACCACGATATCGTTCACGCTCATCGCGACCGCGTCTATCCCTATCGTGTCATGCTTGCCGGTCATGAATGCGATCTTGAGCTTGGTCCCGACACCGTCGGTCCCGGATACGAGGACCGGCTCTTTATAAGCATTCTTGTCTATTTGAAAAAGCCCGCCAAATGAGCCGATATCCCCCAAAACACCTTTTGTAAAAGTAGATTTTGAGAGCTTTTTTACCCGGCTAACGACTTCATAACCGGCCTCGATGTCAACACCAGCCTTTTTGTAGTCCATACACTGTAATATTATCATCGGGAAGGGGTGAATACAACTTATAAACAGAGACCCGTTGAAGAGAAGAGCCAAAAAAACAATAGAAGGCCAAATAGGGCCAAAAGGGTAATGAAAGAATACGGAGCGTATGCTTATTTCTTTGGCCCTTTTCGGCCCTCCATTACCTCTTCCCTTTATTACCTATTCGGCCTTCTTCGGCCATCCATTACATTTTTTCTATTACCTTGGTGGAACAATTGCAAAAAGAAAGTCACTGTAAGCGTGCCGTAAGCCCGCATGCTATCATATAAAAAATGAAAACCGTCAGGGTCACAAAAGCTAACAGACAAAGCATCGTCAAGAAAGCTGTCTCACTGCTTAAACAAGGGAAAGTCATTATTTTCCCTACCGAGACCGTCTATGGTATCGGTGCTGACGCTCTCAACAAAAAGGCTGTAAAAAAGATATTCGGGCTCAAGAAAAGACAAAAGAACCAGCCGCTACAGATACTGATCTCGGATATGTCCGATGTAAAAAAGTTCGCAAGTAGAGTGCCGCAAAAAGCGCTGCGTCTTATGAAAAAAAACTGGCCGGGGCCTATGACGATAATAGTAAGAAAGAAAAAATATATTCCGGAAATAGTTACTTCAGGGCTTAAAACTGTGGGGTTAAGAATGCCCGATCATCCACTTACTCTTGAAATAATAAGAGCTCTAGGGCGCCCTATCGCGGCATCATCAGCGAATATATCAGGCAAAAAGCCTCCAAAGACAGCAAAAGAGGCGGCAAAACATTTTAAAAGCGGCGTTGCTCTCGTCATAGACGGCGGAAAATGCCGGATAGGAAAAGCATCTAAGGTGGTTGATGCAACAAAAAAGATGACAACCGTACTCAGGCCCTGAGATCCAGGAAGATACTACTGAAGCGGCACTATTCTTTCTCAGAAGCCAACAATGAATTGATGCGTGCAAATATTGATTGGCTCAGATAAGGAGCCCGCCTAAAGTATGATGCTATATCGCTCTGAATAGTAACGGTATTAAGCCAGGCAGTTATTTCTTCGGGAGAGCGATGTACTGCAGGGGTCGCGTCAGCATATGCCACACCCGGATCGCCCAAATATTCGGGCGTAACAAAGGACTGGGAAGAACCAAAAAATTCAGCCGGCAGTATAGGCAAAATATGTTCTCTTAGAAATCCGGATTCCACATCCGTAAGCGTAAGTCCTAAAGCTTTAGTTACAGTATCAAATGCCCCTTCCGCAGATTTCATTGAATACTTCCAGCCAAGACCTACGGCAACCTCTGTTCCTTTCCCATAAGAATGGCCCGAAATATCCTCAACGGAAGTTATCGGTTCTATTTTTCTGTTATATAGCGGCCGAAGAATGGTCATATCACAAAGAGCACATCTCATCCTCTCCGCAACGGAAGTTCTGATGGAGATCACTGGATTGGTCTGGCGGATTATTGTCGGCCATCCTGTATTGGTTGCGAAACGCATATATTGCTCACTGCCCGAATCGGTCGCCCTAAAGCTGGGTACCGCCATAATAAAAGGTCTCCTTTACGCATAATTTCAACCAATTTCTTATCGAGAGTTTTACCGGCGGATTTCACGGAAAAACACGGCAAGTTTACGGATCTAAAGTCCAAGGATGATCTTTTGGGCGGCAAGAAAAGCATCCACATTATCAACACCTTTAACTGCCGCTGTTTCTTCTACTGTTGCCACATTCAATATCCGAAATCTTTGTCTGGATATCCCCTGTTCATTCGCTGACATATGCGCATCGACATTGTCCAGCGCAAATTCATTGGCGGTATTGCCGGGGATAATATATCCGGACCCCGGGTCAAAGAATTCCGGAAGGTTGAAATGATCTATGGAATCGGCAAGAGCTCTTCTTGAATACAGTCTCACCCCGACATTGGTCGGCATTGCTCCGGAGGGATGAACGCCTCCTTTTAATTTTTGATGCCCGAAACTGACGGGGAACCCGTTGCCATCAAGGCCTATAGGATATTTAGCCCCCGGCACCAGGGTGGTCGGAAGTATCCCCCACGGCCTTAGCTTTTCCTCCGCCTCCTGCATGGCGGCAAGGACCAAAAGTGACGTAAGAATAGTTTCTCTGGAATTGGCATCACCGCCGAAATTAGCAATAACAAAATCTATTTCGGGACCAAGATGCGGAATAACCTGGGCCATCGCGTCACCGTGTCCGAGCGGTTTTAAAAATCCCTTCTTGGACTGCTCGACAAAGACGGCGTCCTCGATATCAGCCTGTAGAGCAATGTTCTCGATGGATCCCTTGTGAGATCCCCAAACAATGAAATGTTTTCCGAGGTCCTTAAGGGCCCGAAGATTATAGGCGCCCAGAGGAATGGTTTTTCCCGGATGCGTAATATCTTCAACAGGATAAGCGCAACGGGGCATATCGGGGCTGTATCCCTGAGGCAGTTCTTTGCCGCTCAACGAATCTACCCACCTCGTACCGGCCCCTGCAAGCAGGGTAACCGTCGCGGTGCGCGAGAAAACTCTTGATCTCAGGTCCGCATCATTTATTATCCCAAGGACCTCTCTGGAACATCGTTGAAAGTTAGTCTTACTCCTCTGAGATATCTCCCTGGCATAATACGATGTTCCCGCGTTAATGAATGTGATCGATGATGATCTTACTGTCATATAATTTTATCGGCAGAAATCCGGAAAAATCCCAGAAAATCAGGAAAAATATATTTTCTGAAGGTTATAAGCTCAGACTCATCTCATACCACTGCGTATACACCACTTTGCCGGCGGACGGGTCATAATACTGCTTGTAGTTGGCTATAACAGTAGTGAACGGATTGACCTTGTAGCCGAGCTTGCCGGTTATGACCGCGCCTTCTTCCAGATTAAGGCTGCGGGCATCCTTGAAATCAGACTGGGTGTACTGCACTTCCCCGTAATAATTCTCGGAAAGTATGGCGGATGCGTACGCTTTTAATGTGGTATTGCTGCCTTCATATCCCTCCAGGACCGCCCAGATGTTCCCTTTGGAAAGAACCGTCGCTCCTGCGGATATCCTGTAGCCGTCTTTTCTGGACGATGTTGCTTCATACGATGCAAAATCTATAGGATTTGTCTCATAGTTCTCGTTGAAATATCCGGGAATGAAGTTCTTGTCGATGAACCTGCGCTCCGCCCTGAAGTTGGCCCTGCCTATGAATATGTCCAGATCCTGGTTAAACCCGGCAGATATGCCCGCGCCGTGGTTGTTCATCTTTGCATATTCCGCAAAGACCGTTCCGCCGCCCCAGACAGAATATCCCGCATCCAGGCCGAAACCTGATTGAGAAGGATATACTACCCGCGTCCCGTCCGGACGGGTAAAATCCACTCCGTCGCTGTCGGCTGCATAATACTGGCCGAGCGTAAGGCGCGGGATTATCTCTTCGGTCAATCTTACAGTGTAAAATTTAGACCATGTCCCCAAGACTTCCGCGCCGCAGATCCCCTGGTTATAGTAAACCCTCAAGCCTGACTGCTGGTTGGACTGGACAAGCCCTGTTTGCGCGGAAGTATAGTCATCCACCAGCAACCCGTATCCAAGAGTGTAATTGCTGACCACCCCGTACTTGAATCCCCATTTTTGCGAGTCGTATTGCGCATAGCGGACTACGACCTTATCAACTACCCTTCCCGAAGGATCATTGAACGGGATGTTTATTCCCAGGCCCAGTTTAAAAGCGCCAAGCCCTAGGTCCGGGTTCCAGCTTGCAAGCCCCGTATTGGTTGTCCCGGTGTTTAAAAAACCCAAAGATATCCCGTTGCTGAAATTTGCAGTGGAATAGATGGACGGAACTTGGGCAAAAGATACTGATACCAGCAACTGGACAATTAACAGTACTGCTGCAAATTTCTTCATAAAAACCCTCCTCATTTCAATGTCTAAAATGTCTGCGCCCCGTAAATACCATCGTCATTCGGTATTTATTGGCGGCTTTTATCACGTCTTCATCCCTTATGGACCCGCCAGGTTGTATTATAGCCGAAATGCCGTGTTTGCGCGCGAGATCTATCGAATCTGCGAACGGAAAATATCCGTCCGAGGCCAGCACAGCTTTTTTTGCCTTCCCCCCGGCCTGTTTAAGGGCTATTTCAGCCGCTCCTACCCTGTTCATCTGCCCCGCTCCTATCCCTACCGTAGCTCCGTTCTTAACGACGACTATCGCGTTGGATTTTACGAATTTGCATACTCCCCAGGCAAAGAACATGTCTTCCAGTTCCTGCAGAGCCGGCTGTCTTCTGGTGACCACCCTGATCTCGGACATGTTAAGTTCTGCGACATCCGTCTGCTGTAGAAGCATGCCCCCGGAGACTTTTTTAAATTCGAATTTTCTGGCGCTGTTGGCAAAACTTATAAGATCGCATCTTATGACGCGCAGGTTCTTCTTCTTTTTGAACTCATCAAGCGCTCCCGCGGAATAGTCCGGCGCGACGACCACCTCGACAAAAAGCTTGGATATTTCCTTAGCGGCCTCTTCATCTATAGGCTTGTTGGAAGCAATTATCCCTCCGTAAGCAGAAACCTTATCACAATCGTAAGCTCTCAAATATGCTTCCTTTACGGTTTTGCCGGTCGCGACCCCGCATGGATTGTTGTGCTTTACCACGGCTACCGTCGTGTTCACAAAATAAGAAACTATGGAGAACGCGGCTTCCATGTCGAGGATATTATTGTAAGAAAGTTCTTTGCCGTGAAGCTGGGATGCGGATGATATTCCCCCGCCTTCAGCCCTAAAGAACGCCGCCTGCTGGTGAGGGTTCTCGCCATAACGCAGATCTTGTATCTTGTCGAGGCGTATTTCAAATTTTTTCGGGAAAAGGTCGGAACCCTGTGACGGCATAAGATACGCCGAAATGGCGGCATCGTATCTTGCCGTCAGCTCAAAGGCTTCTCTCTGAAGCTTCGTCTTGGTATCAATGCTTATCTGGCCGCGGTTGTCCTTCAGTTCTTTAAGTATCTCGGGATAAGAGGCCGGATCCGTGACAACGGCTACATGTTCATAGTTCTTGGCAGCCGCTCTCACTATGGAAGGCCCGCCGATATCGATGTTCTCGATGGCTTCTTCATGGGTAAAGTCTTTTTTCGATATTACTTTCTCGAAAGGATAAAGGTTGATGACAACAATATCTATCTGCGGGATCCCGTATTTGGCCAACATTTTCATATGTTCGGGTTTTTCGCGCCTTGCCAAAAGGCCGCCGTGTATCTTGGGATGGAGCGTTTTGACCCTGCCGTCAAGCATTTCAGGGAACTTTGTGACCTTGGACACTTCTATCACTTTTATCCCGGCGCTTTTGAGTTCTTTCGCGGTCCCGCCGCTCGCTATTATTTTAAAACCGTGTTTGACAAGACCTTTGGCAAATTGTTTTATTCCTTTTTTATCGGAAACGCTTATGACCGCATATCTCTGGTTCTTCATCCGTCATTTTCCCTCCTTAAGTATTTTCACTTTCCTGCCTTCGATCCGCACCCGCCCTTCCGCGATCAAACCTATAGCCTCAGGATACGCTTTGTGCTCCTGCTCCAATATCCTGGCAGAAAGGGATTCTTCCGTATCACCTTCAAAAACCTGAACGGATTTTTGCAGTATTATAGGCCCTGTATCGCACCCTTCATCAACAAAGTGAACGGTACAACCAGAGACCTTGACACCGTAATCAAGAGCCTGTTTTTGAGAATGGAGCCCCGGAAAAGCCGGCAAAAGCGCTGGATGGATGTTGATGATCTTGTTCTTGAAAGCGGATATCAGTCCTCTTCCGACTATCCTCATATATCCGGCAAGACAGATGAGATCGGGATCCTTTTCTTTAAGGACCTTAAGCAGCTCTTTTTCGTATGCATCTTTGCTCGAAAACTTCTTATAGTCGAGCGCCAGCGTTTCGATCCCCTGTTTTTTGGCGCGCTCAAGTCCGTACGCATCGGGCTTATCGGATATAACACAAAGTATTGCGGCGGAAAGCTTCTGAGATGCTATAGAATCCATGATCGCCTGGAGGTTCGATCCGCGACCGGATATAAGCACAGCGATCTTTAAAGTGTTCATCGCAAGAAAATTATAACATTTATCGCATGGGATTTAGTCGGTTTTTTTTCGAGATATATATGTAGGAGGTCCCATGACCTTAGGCATAAACGGAATAAGGGCAGGTATAACAAGAGCGCTTGCGCCAAGGACCGTACCTAAAATAAGGGTCGGTGGCATAGGTGACGCTCACGCCAATAAAAAATGGGTTGAATGGGCGGACAGGCTTTCCTCTCAATGCGATTATATGGTCTCGCTGGGCGATCTCATCGACCGCGGCCACAATAATCAGGCCGTCGTCGACAAGGCAATGGCTATGCATGAAAGAGGTAAGCTCGTGCCGTTATGGGGCAATCACGAACTTTTATTCGCTCAGGCGATGTTCGAGGATGAATGGGCTTTGGCAACATGGATCGAGAACGGCGGGAATAGTACTATCGCAGAATTCAGAGTGCCGATGTACAAAAGGATCCTGTCGGCAATAATAGGCTTTGATCCGAAACAGCAGAGGATATTGGATAGATACGCCATGTGGATGACCGAAAATTTCAAGCTTTTCCACATAGACGAACTCGGAGCGATGTATATACACACCGGGATCCCGCTGGATGAACAAGGAGAACTTGATATCTCTTACGCTGGGTTCCAAGGGCTTGAAGCGTTAAAAAAGGCCGAAAACGATATAAGAGAAGCTTTCCGGACCAGGGATATGCAGCACCCTGTATTTTATTTTCTGAACAGCTCTAACGATTCATTCATGTGGCAGAGAAGCTGGCTCGAAAGAATGATAAGCAACGGTACCAGCAAAAAGGTGGTGGATGCCCTCGGCGTCAACATGATTGTTTTCGGGCATTTGTCATCCAGAGGGATAATAAATATCGACAACCGGGTATGGGGAATAGATGCAAGGATGCACAAAGGAGAAGGCTGTATTTTTGTGAATACCCCGGGTCATGTGATCATAGAAAGTTTTCACGACGGCAGGTCCGTGATCAACAAGCCGTAGGATCCCGGACAATACTCTCCGGACCTTTAGTACTATTTCCTTGCCAAAAATGCTAAAATTACTCCATGCAATACAGAGGGCTTATCGATCGTTACCGCAAATATCTTCCCGTCACTGACAAGACCCCCATAGTGAGCTTTTGCGAGGGCAATACTCCCCTTCTGCGCGCCGATAATTTAAGCGCACAACTCGGGCTTAACGTATTTCTAAAGTACGACGGAATGAACCCCACGGGATCTTTCAAAGACCGCGGGATGACCATGGCGATCAGCAAAGCCAAAGAAAAAGGCTTCAAAGCCGTCGCCTGTGCGTCCACCGGAAATACGTCCGCTTCGGCGGCAGCTTATTCTGCAAAAGCGGGGCTTGATTGTATCGTAGTGATACCGGGAGGCAAGATCGCGCTGGGAAAGCTCGCGCAGGCGATAATGCACGGAGCAAAGGTTTTCGCGATAGACGGCAATTTCGACAAAGCACTAGAAATAGTCCGGGAACTCTGCGAAAAATATCCCGTGGAACTGGTCAATTCCATCAACCCTTTCAGGATAGAAGGACAAAAAACGGCGGCTTTTGAGGTTTGTGACGTGCTCGGAGATGCACCGGACTGCCTGTGCATTCCAGTAGGCAACGCCGGGAACATCACGGCATACTGGAAAGGCTTTAAAGAATATAAGGCTGAGAACAAGATAAAAAAACTCCCGAAAATGTTGGGATTC
>CALFCX010000124.1 GCA_937950635.1 uncultured bacterium | reverse complement strand
GGTCCGGATCATCAAATCTTGCCCGAAGAGCACTGACAAAATTTTCCACAAAACCTTCAATGCCGGAGATATCGTTCAAATAAGGTATTATGGCATCTATCAGAGGACGCATATTATCTACAGGACCTCCGCCCCATCCATAAGGATCTTCTATGACATCGTCTTCCGTGTTGTTCGTATTCTCAGTAAGCTGTTCGGGAACCGGATCTGCCTCAGTCCCGACGTCTTCATTCACCGGACCCGTATCATCCGGAATAATGTTGGGCTCGCCCCTTTCGATATTTGCATCTTGAGAAATATCATCGTAACCGCCTGAATACTTATCACCCGATCCCTTTGAAGGCTTTGCCCCCAAGACAGGTTCTTGTCCCGGCGATTTGGCATCAGGAGGCAGATCCTGATGAGAACCCGATCCTCCGGGGATATATCCTATCATGGTCTCTTTTGTCGGTTTCTTTGAAACATACGGGTCATCAGTATCACCCAAAGTTTCGCCTATCAAACGTTCGAGCAACTCTCCGGATGTAGGGATATCTTCCTTAACAGGCTGAGGCGCTCTTTCAACAGGCTTTGGAGGATAGCTCCCGAAATGGTAACCCGGGGATTGAACACGTTCGCCGTCCGGAGGAATAGGTCCCGTTATGCATCTCCCGCTGTCGGCGTGCCACAACGAGGGATTGCTCATGATATCCCGGATATTGATCCTGTTGTAGAGACCGACAATATTATTATTAGGATCGTATCCCATCGCACGAGTGAGCCCTTCATACACTACTCTGTATGCCGGAAAAAAATCCCGGACCCTTCCCCTGAACACGTCTTCTCCGCGGATTATGCCTTCAAGCACGTTCTTTATCTTGTATGCGTCATCCGGATACATCTGTTCCCATCTCATGCATGCGGCAAATATCTTTGTATCAGACATATGGGATAGCACCTGAGATATGCCGTAATGGCCTCCGGAATCATATAAAGCATGCAGTTTTTCGGCTACAGGATCCAGGTCCTCGATACGTGAAATATTCGGATTAGCGTTAAAATAAGAGATAAGATCAAGCATGTTGTCCACAGGCCTCGTGGCAGAATCCGGAAGAGAAGTCACTTCGGACCTTGGGCCGGGGCCCATAGGCATCTGGACAATGACCGGATACAGAGGTACGGGATTGACAGAACTCATTATTAAAGTCTCCTATTTTTTTGATCGTACATACAACGGCAAAACTTGCATAGAAATAAACGCGCTTTGAGTCTTGAATAAAAGAACTTTTGTGTTATCATTTTGTTTATATCTCTTGAAAGGAGAAAAAGATTGAAGTTCAACGGAAAGATATTGGTGATCGGCTGCGGTTTCGTCTCGAGATGTACCATCCCTCTCATACTTAAACACGTGGAGATCGATCCGAAAAAGATAACGGTGATCGACTTCGCGGACAACAGCGATTACATAACCGATGCGATAAACGAAGGCGTCAGGTTCAAGGTGGACAAAATAACCAGGACCAACCTTAAAACAAAGCTCGCAAGTTATGTCGGCAAAGGCGACATGATAATAGACCTGGCGTGGAACATCGAATGCACCGAGATACTGCAATGGTGCCATGACAATGACGTAATGTACATAAATACATCCGTCGAGCTCTGGGACCCTTATGAAGGCGCAAAAGACAAAATGCCGGCTGAGCGCACATTATATGTCAGGCATATGGCGATCAGGAAAATGGTGGAAGGCTGGAAAAATAAAAAAGGCGCGACAGCTGTCATTGAACACGGCGCCAATCCCGGACTGGTCTCCCATTTCACAAAGGTCGGGCTCGCAGATATAGCAAAAAAACTTATAAGGTCAAAACCTAAAGACAAAAGGATCCCGCAAATAAAGAAAGCTTTGAAAGAAAAAGATTTCGCGAAATTATCGATGCTGTTGGGAGTAAAGGTCGTCCATATAAGCGAACGGGATACCCAGATAACAGACAGGCCGAAAGAAGTGAACGAGTTCGTCAACACCTGGAGCGTTGAAGGCTTTCGCGAAGAAGGAATAGCCCCTGCCGAAATGGGTTGGGGAACACATGAAAAAAGGGTACCGGAGGGAGCGCATTTCCACCAGGGAGGCCCCGGGAACCAGATATGCCTTCCTCAGATGGGAATAAAAACTTGGGTCAGGTCATGGGTGCCGTGCGGAGAAATAACGGGGATGATCGTCAGGCACGGAGAAGCTTTCACGATATCAGATCATTTGACCGTATGGGAGAACGGCAAGCCCGTTTACAGGCCTACCGTGCACTATGCCTACTGCCCCGCTGATGTCGCCATCAATTCGCTGCACGAGCTTGAGATGAGACAGTTCGACCTCCAGGCCAATCAACGCGTACTGACCGATGAGATAACCGAAGGCAGAGACGAGCTCGGCGTTCTTATAATGGGACACGATTTCAAGTCCTGGTGGGTCGGCTCACTCCTTGATATACACGAATCCAGGGAACTGGTGCCCGGACAGAACGCGACAACTCTCCAGGTGGCATGCTCCGTAATAGCCGCAGCACTATGGATGATGAAAAACCCGAAAAAAGGCGTCTGCGTGCCGGACGACCTCCCGCACGAGGAAGTATTGAAAGTGGCAAAAGAATATCTCGGGCCGTTCGTTTCAACTCCTGTCGACTGGACCCCGTTAAAGACCAGGGTTGATCTCTACCAAAGCTTTAACAAGGTTAAGTTCGACCAAAAAGACCCGTGGCAGTTCCATAATTTCTTGGTGCAGTAAAGCATGACAAAAACAACAGAACTGGTCCGGACTATACGCCGCGAGGCAAAAAAACACGGGACCCCGCTGATGCTGGTCGGCAAATCCGTCTTGAAAGCCCAGTTCAACATGTTCAAGAAATATCTTCCGGACGTGGAGCCTTTTTATGCCATAAAAGCGAACCCGAACCCCGGCATAATAAAGTTCTTTGCGGACATGGGATCGGGATTTGACGTCGCTTCCGCCAATGAAATGAAAACGGTCCTTTCGCTCGGCGTCAGCCCGGGAAAGATAATATTCGCCAACACCATAAAATCCGATAAGGACATAGCTTTCGCCAGGAAGAACAGCGTAAAGCTCATGACATTCGACAACGAACCCGAGCTTTACAAAATAGCCAAGAATTGCCCGGGAGCAAGGGTCCTGGTAAGGATAAAAGTCGCGAACGTCGGAAGCATAGTCGAGCTGTCTCTCAAATTCGGCGCCGACCCCGAGCAGGCGGTCCCGTTCCTGATCAAAGCAAAAAAACTCGGGCTAAAACCAGCCGGAGTAGCCTTTCACGTGGGATCGCAGTGCCTGGACGCGAGCAACTATATACAGGCCCTTGAGGTAAGCGCGGCCATCTTCAACGATGCCAGGCAGAACGGGATAAAACTGAACATACTCGACATAGGCGGGGGCTTTCCGATCAAACACTTTGACAAAGACAACCATATAGATTTCCCCGAACTGGCTTCAAAGATAAAGAAAGAGCTTAAAAGGCTGTTCGACAAAGAGACCAGGTTCATAGCCGAACCCGGAAGGTTCTTTGCCGGACCCGCAGGACTGCTGGTAACCAGGGTCGTGGGGCGCACTTTCAGGAACAACAAAAATTATTATTACCTTGACGACGGCATATACCAGGATTTTTCGGGGATAGTTTTTGATCACTGCAAATATCAGTTCAACGCGATAAAACGCGGACATAAGTACCTCAGCACTCTGGCCGGGCCGACATGCGACTCGTTCGACACAATATCACAGAGCGAAGAGCTGCCCGAGCTTGAGGTCGGGGATATCGTTTACATAAAGAACATCGGCGCTTATTCCTGTGCTTCGGCAGTACCGGGCTTCAACGGATTCCAGCCCGCGAAGATCGTCTTGATCTGATCTACCTGTCCCAGATCAGCTCTTTGTATTCTCTGACCATCCTGTGGGTGGAAAAATATGCGGATTCAACTATGCAGTTTATCATCATATCTATCCATTTTGAAGATGCTGCATCCTCTTTTCCCGAAGCCGTTGCGTAATATGTTGTCATCAGTTTAAACAGGGCCTCATAAAGGGCCTTGGAATCCTGATCCATTTTCAGGTCTGCTTCGGACCCAAGCTCCCCTTCCTGCGGAACATAGCCGAATATCTCCCCTATCCCCTTGTCTGCGGCTTCCACCACCCATCCGTCAAGAGTGCTCAGCTGAAGAGCTCCGTCAAGTATCGCTTTCATGCCGCTGGTACCGGAAGCCTCAAAAGGAGGGAGCGGATTATTGAGCCACACGTCTACCGAAGAAGTAAGAAGCTTGGCAAAGTAAGTATCGTAATTCTCCAGGAACAATACCCTCAGGGTCTTTCTCTGGCCTCCGAGATGGTTTATCTTTTCCATTATCTCGTCCATGAAACCGGCAGCGAATGAATCGGCCGGATGGGCTTTGCCCGCTATTATTATCTGAAGCTCACCTATGTTCTTTGAGAACTCAACGAGCCTGTTCATATCATGGAAAAGCATTGTCGGTCTCTTGTAATTGGCAAACCGCCTGGCCCAGGAAATGGTAAAGACTTCCGGACGGAAGAACCACTGCTTGAACATCTCCGAAAGCTGTTTCTTGTTGTCAAGGTGGGCCTGCCAGATATCTTTCCTGAATTCGACGTTGTTCTTAAGCCCTGAGACATTCTTCAGCAGCGTAGGATCGGATTCAAAGTCCCCTATCACGCCCTTATATTTGAGCAGGACATTTTTTACGGGCTCGGACATCCATGTAAAAGTATGCACTCCGTTGGTTATGCTCTTTATTTTGTCCCTGTGGGCCGGGAACTGGATCCTTGTCACCTCTCCGTGCTTTTGGGAAACGCCGTTAACATGTTCGCACGCGTTCATGCAAAGCTGGGTGAGATTGGCAACGTTCTGATTATGCGAGTCGGTCCCGAACCTGCGGAATATTTCCGTGCGCTCCTGCCCCGCCGCGGCCTCCACTTCCATGAAATCAAACCTGTCATGCCCTGCCTCTACCGGGGTATGGCAGGTGTACGCGAACTGCTTTTTCAGCGAATCGATGTCCTGGGCGGTCCTGGCCTTTTCCACGAAAGCGAACGCCGCGTGCCCCTCATTGAGGTGATATTTGCTAACATTATATCCGAGCGCCTCGAGCGCCTTCATGCCGCCCACCCCCAGTATCATCCGCTGAGTGATCTTTATCCAGGCATTGGTGCTGCGGTACAGCTGGTCCGTGAGCTCGTGCATGTAGTCCGGGTTATCCTCGTGGGTCGCGTCCAAAAGCACCAAAGGGACAACGTTTTTGAGATCATAAGAATATACGTAATATTTCCAAAGGCGGAGCTTTAACTTATGGCCGCTCAGGTCTATCTCTACGGTCTTGTCCAGCGGTATAAGTCCGGGATACGAGTCCGGGTCCCAGGAAAGTTCTTCAGGGAACTGCCCGCCTCCGCGGAACCAGAATTTCTGCTGAAAATATCCCTTGTGCCAGAGGACCCCGAGCCCTACGAGCGACACTCCAAGATCGGCAGCGGATTTAAGAGTATCCCCGGCAAGCACGCCGAGCCCGCCGCTGTAGATCGGGAGGTCCAGAAGTTTTTCGACGGAAATATGATGGAAATAGTCCATCTGCTTGAGATTTGAGAATATCTCGTGGTTGCGTGTAACATTTGATTCATCGATCTCGTTCTCCGACTCGAACGTGTGATAAATGCTGGGAGCAAGCCCGTACTCCATGGAAAAATAAGCTATCGAAGGCTTTGAAGCACTCTTAAGTGCCTGTTCGGCCCTGAGAACGGGCTCGATAGGAAATCCGAAGAACTTGGAATCGGAAACATCCTTAAGATATTGTTCTTTTGAAGCGTCAAGACCGGTAAGGTCCAATATTTTCCTGTCCATCTGGATTTATTCTATAATAAAAACGCTCTTTTTAAAAGCATTTGCCCTTCGTTTTTTTCAGACAGACCTTCCTTCCGCACCGATAGCATATCTCGTTGGGAAGATCTCCGCCGCGAAAATAAAGCCTCACGTTCTCCAGGGTAGTAGAAGCTATATTGGACAGAGCCTCTTCGGTGAAAAAACCCTGATGAGAGGTTATGAGCACGTTGTTGAACGTAAGCAGCCTGGCAAGCGTATCATCATCGACAAAGCTTGAAGAATAATCCTTGAAGAAATATTCGCTCTCCTCCTCATACACATCAAGCCCGGCGGACCCGATCTTTTTTTCCTTGAGCGCTTTTATAAGGGACCTGGTATCTATAAGCTTGCCGCGGCCCGTATTGATTATCATAACGGAATTTTTCATTTTTTTTATGCTCTTGTCGTTTATCATATGAAAAGTCTCCGAATTCAGGGGGCAATTGAGGGATATTATGTCCGATTCCCTGTACAACCGGTCAAGACCGCAATATTCAACGGCCCCGTCCGCGGGAACGGAATTGTCCGGGTACTTGTCATAGACAAGCACCTTCATCCCGAACCCTTTCAATATGTCAATGAGCGCCTTCCCTATCCGGCCCGCGCCTATTATCCCGGCGGTCTTGCCTTTCATGTCAAAGCCGACAAGCCCTCCTATGCTGAAGTTGCTTTCTCTGGTGCGCAGGTATGCTTTGTGCGTTTTTCTGTTGAGCGTGAGCATCAACGCGACCGCGTGTTCTGCCACGGCATAAGGAGAATAAGCCGGAACCCTCACGACATGCATCGCCCCGCGGGCGGCTTTCAGATCGACATTGTTGTATCCGGCGCTGCGGAGCGCGATCAGCTTTACGCCGCCTTTCCTTAGGGACCGTATGACGGATGCGTCGATCCTGTCGTTCACGAAAGCGCATACGGCATCGAATCCCGAAGCCAGCACGGCCGTGTCGGGGGAAAGCTGTTCGGAAAGATATTTTATCGCGAAACCGTATCGGCCGTTGGCGCTGTCAAAGAATTCCCTGTCATAAGGTTTCGCGTCAAAAAAAGCTATCCTTATCTTTTTCATTTGAGACCATTTTATCACAGGGAACGCGGGGATATGGTAAGATATCATAAAGAAAAGGCCGAACCGAAAGGAGTCTGACAATGAAAAAGAGCCAGTTGTTCCTTGCCGGGATGCTCATAACGGCGGTTGCCGCATCTTGCGCGGCCGCGCCGCTTAAGACCCTGCCGATAGAGACCGGAAAAGATTCGATCGTCGCGTACGAGAAATCCACCGGAGCGGTACGCTGGAAAAGCAGCCTTTCAACCTCCAAAACGACTTTTAACGGAAAGCCTTACATCTACACGGAAGAAACCGGCAAAGGAAAATACGGCAAAGATAATGCTTACAAGACATGGATAGTAAGGGGTTATTATCAGATTGGAGCAGCCGGGATAACTCCATATGAAGTGAAGTTAGAGATGAAGGACACGGACGGGAAACAGGTGTTCATGCTGGACAAATCATACAACTATGACGCCAAAAAGGTCGTTTGCGACCTCAACGATTCCATTAAGACCTTTGACCTCAACCCGAATACTCTGGACAGGGACATCATGGGAAGGCTTCTGCCGAATTTCCCGTTTGAAACCGGGGACGATACAACGTTCTATCTTGTCACTCACGAACCGGCGCTTTACAACATAACCATGAAGCTTCGAGGCAAAGAGACGATCACCGTAAAAGGCAGGGACGTGGAATGCTACAAACTTGAGCTGATACCCGATCTGGGGGCGCTGGGCTTTGTCGGAGCGTTCGTTCCTAAGAACTATTTCTGGTACACCGTCACAAAGCCGCACAGGTTCATGAGATACGAAGGGCTTGAAAGCGGGATAGGCACTCCGGTCATCGTGATGGAATCGGACAAATAGAGCACGGTTAACTTTCGCCGCTCATCAACTGCGATACATCGCGTATCAGCTGGCCCCAGTATTTTTTGGTGCCCCATTCGGGGAAGTGGGCTTCAAAGCCCGGGTCGTTCTTCTGTACGGCGCACCAGGCGGCAAAATGTATCATGCGCATAGCCTGCAGATAAGGTATAAGATCCAGGGTTTTTCTGTCAAAGCAGAAAAAGGTCTCGTAACCGCTTATGAACCAGCCGATTTCCGCGGCGCAATTCTCGACCTTGTCCGGCAGAAGCATCCAGAGATCCTGTACCGCCGGACCGATGCACATATCGTCAAAGTCCACAACATATGTGCCTTCGCCGGGCCTGTGTATGAAATTACCCCTGTGAATGTCCCCGTGGAGTTTTATCATATCGATGCTCTTAAAGGCTTTCGACGACCCGGTTATGAAGCGCTCGGACATGGAATTGAACGGAGAAAGGAAATCCTGCGGGACCACATTTGACCTGTTTATCGTTTCAACATGACGTGCGGTAGCGGTATCCGGAACCCATAGTACACGTTTTGAAGCCGGCTGTTTAGATCCGGCCAGATGTATCTTTCCGATCAGCTGCCCTATATTGGTCCAGGCTTCTTTATCGAACTCATCAAGAGCTCTCCCTCCTTTTTTGGGGAACAGCGCGAAACAGATGCCTTCATATTCAAAAAGAGTATTGCCGCCAAATTCCAGCGGCGGGATAACATGGTTGTCCATGGCAAGAAGATCTTTCGTGAAAGCGTGTTCTTCGAGTATCATCTCTTTGGTCCAGCGGCCGGGACGGTAGAATTTGGCGATCAGCCTTTCTTTGGAGTTTTTCCTTTCAAGTTCAAACACCCTGTTGATATAACTGTTGCGTTTGATCAGCAGTGAGCTCAGAGGCTCGCCCGCGGCCGCAGAAACGGCGTCTATTATGGTATCGTGAGTAAGCGTCTGCCAGACATTCTCCATACAATAATACTATCACTGTTTGCCGGAAGTGATGAACCGTGCCTTTATCATGCACTCGTCCCATTCTCCCTGAGGGGTTGAATCCCATACTATCCCTCCGCCCACTCCCATCTCGCCGCGGCTGCCGCGGAAAAGAAGCGTGCGTATCGGGACATTGAACATGAGGTCTTTATCCGGGGTGATATATCCTGTCGCGCCGGTATAAATACGGCGGTCCTCCCGCTCAAGTTCCCGTATTATCTCCATCGCCCGGATCTTTGGAGCACCGGTAAC
>CALFCX010000123.1 GCA_937950635.1 uncultured bacterium | reverse complement strand
GCCGTGACTGGAGTTCAGACGTGTGCTCTTCCGATCTCCGAGGACGCTTAGGATATACGACGAAGAAGGCTTTGTACAACCGAAAAGAAAAAATAATGTGCGTTACTATTCCCAGGAGGACATAGAACTTCTGCAGAAGATAATGAAACTTATGGATAAATGGAGACTTAACATATACGGAGTGAACGCTCTGCTTAAATTTGCGGAAAAGCTCGGGATGGATGAGGAAGAAGTACTGGAGCTAATGCTCGAATAACAAATTCCGGACGATCTGCGGGCCACATCCTTCAAGCTAAAACAAAATACGAAAGGAGGTGCTGCTATGTCTGATGCGCTTGCATTGCTCTCCCTTAAAGAAGGACTGGCAAGTTTTTTGGACATCAATACCAAAGATTAGATCGATGGGCCGTAAAAACATTATAAAGGAGGATCATTTATGGCTGACTTGATAAGATGGAACCCGATGGATGATCTTTTTGACATACAGGACAACATCAACAGGGTCTTCGGCAACTACCTTTCGGCAAGAGGCCCTCAGGCAAGGGGCATAGGCTGGATGCCGCCGGTGGACATAACCGAATCTGAGAACGAATACAATATCAAAGCCGATATTCCGGGAATGAAAAAAGAGGATATAAAAATATCCCTTGAGGACAACACACTCTCCATTTCAGGAGAAAGAAAAGAAGAAAAAGAAGAAAAAGGAACAAATTTCGTAAAGAAGGAAAAAAGCTTCGGGTCTTTCATGAGAACCTTCGCTCTGCCGCACAGCGTGGATGCAAAAGGGATAAAAGCATCATATAAAGAAGGCGTACTGAACATAACGGTGCCAAAAAGCGAAGAATCCAAACCAAGGGAAATAAAAATAGATATAAACTGATATACCCGGTCTCGCGCCCCCGGGATACAAAAAAATATCTCGGGGGTATCAGGCCGGCGGCATATCCCTGTATCCGCCCGACGCATCATCAAAGCCTTCGGGAGGCATTTCTTCTTCCGTCACCACGTCTATCCCGACCATGGCATCGGCTATATACCTGAAGGGCGGGTGCGCCTGTTTTTTGTTGTCCGGAACGAGCTTTATCACCCTCTTATCGCAATACAGCTCGTACATAGTGGAAAATTCCTTGATCTTCCTCACCTTGAGATAGTCTATGCTGCTGACGTTGATATATATCCTTCCGTTCAGGAAAAGCGTCGGGTCCTCGCTGTTGGCCGAAACGCGCATTATATAACCCTTGCCACGGTTGAGGATTTTGTCCCCTTCCACCTCAAAATAAGTTATGTAACCGAGATCCCACAGAAGATACATGATATCGCGTTTATTGTAGACGATACCGTCATTGACTATGAACTGGAGGTCTTTTTTAGACTCGCGAAAACTTTTGTTTTCCATCTTTTAGCCCTCCTCTTATATCAAATTATACAACCGCGCTTTGCAATTGCAATGGCCTTTTTCATCTTTACCGCACTTTTTTTGCCGGGTGAGGACTCCACCCCGCTGGACAGGTCAACTGCTTGCGGCCTCACTTTTTTTATGGCCGAAGCCAGGTTGCGGATATTGAGCCCGCCTGAGAGTATAAGCGGCCTGCCGGCTTTTTTTGCACGCACGGCCAGTTCCCAGTCAAAAGTTTTACCCGTTCCTCCGTGCGCAGCCGGATCAAAAGTATCAAGCAATATCGCATCCGCTTTGTATTTTCTTATGCTCGCTATAGAGGCGCCGTTCTTTACCCTGAAAGCTTTGATGACGCGGGCTTTGATCTTTCCGCAAAAAGCCGGAGACTCGTCCCCGTGGAGCTGTACATAGTCAAGAAGACATCTTTTGACCGTTTTGTTTATCTCAGCCGCGCTCTGATCGACAAAGACCCCCACCTTGGAGACAGAACCGCCTAATTTCGAGGATATGGACGCGGCTTTTGAAACAGATACGCGTCTGGGACTTTTCGCGAACACAAAGCCGACCGCATCCGCTCCAAGATCACGGGCAAGCAGAGCGTCCTTAAGGCTGGTAATCCCGCAGATCTTTATTTGCGTCATTTCAAAGCCCCAGCTCCCTGATCTTTGAGGATATATCCGCGGCCTTCATCAGTTCTTCTCCTATAAGAACGGCGTTCACTCCGGCATTTTTGAGTTCCTTTATTTCGGCAGCGCTCTTTATACCGCTCTCTGAAACCACCACATGGTCGCCATCCTCGGGGATAAGCGGCAAAAGACGCATGGTAGTCCCTATATCGACCTTGAAAGTCTTAAGGTCCCGGTTATTTATCCCTATCATACGCGCTCCGCACCCGAGGGCCCGGTCAAGTTCCTGTTCATCATGTACTTCCAAAAGCACCCCCATGGAAAGGTCCTTGGCAACGGCCGAAAATCTGTTGATATCCCTGTCTGACAGCACCGCGGCTATGAGGAGAACCGCATCCGCCCCGTAGCATCTGGCCTCATACAGCTGTATCTCATCAATAATAAAATCCTTCCTGAGAACCGGCAGCTTTACTGATGCGGAAATATCCTCAAGATATTTGATGTCCCCCATAAAAAATTCTTTGTCCGTCAGAACGGAGACGGCACTGACCCCCGCCTTTTCGTATGACAAAGCTATGTTCACGGGATCGAATTCCTTACATATCACACCGGAGGAAGGGGAAGCTTTTTTAACCTCGGCAATAAGGGATACAGGCTTGCTTACCGAAGAAGCAAAATCTTTTTCCGAAGGTTCCGCTTTTTCCGCAAAATACGCGGTTCCGCAACGCTCTTTAAGAGCTGCGACTTCCTTTGTTTTCACGGCGATTATCTTATCGAGTATCATTAGAGTAAATATATCCCAGTTGAACGGGAGTTTCAATATAAGATAGAATGTAGACACGGTCCGCTTACAGCACGGCACAGCCCCTTCGGGGCTTACGGCCCAACTGCTTCGAAGCCGTAAGCTGTTAGCCGTAGCGACCCTGAGCGAACGCAGTGAGTCGAAGGGGAGCGTGCCGTTAGCCAATACAATGACATACCACATACCTGTTTTACTTAAAGAAACTCTGGAACTGTTGAACCCCTCTAAAGAGGGCTTC
>CALFCX010000122.1 GCA_937950635.1 uncultured bacterium | reverse complement strand
GGCCACTTCGCGGCCTATGTCGACGAGGCGGCCGAGCGTCTGATGCGGCTCCATTATCGCCATATCGTAATCAGGTCTGATGCCGAAAGGCTTGAGCGCCTGGTCCAGCATTTCGCGGTGCTGAGCCGTAACAACCACTATTGGAGTGAAAATATCGGAATGGGAACGTATTTTTGCTATGACCGGAGCCATCTTTATGGCCTCGGGTCTCGTACCAAAAATGAACATCACTCTTTTTTTATGCATGACATTATTTCTCCGTAACGACGAATTTTTTCACGTAACTCTTTATGCTCCTTATCAGCATGACAGACATTACAAATGTGATTATCAGGACTATGGTCGCCTGGAACGGCGTGAGGAACGTAAGGGATAACGTAGCTATGGAAAGAAGGATACAGGCAAAATATATGGAAACAACAACCTGCTTATGGCTGAACCCTCTGTCAAGGAGCCTGTGATGCAGATGCCTTCTGTCCGCATAAAAGATAGGATGCCCGTCACGGACCCTCCTCATTATCACCGATGCCGTATCGAATATCGGCACTCCCAGGATAAAAACCGGAATAAGAAGGGCGAATATTATCGTGCTTTTCAATACGCCTATTATTGATGCCGCGGCAAGTATATATCCCAAGAACAGGCTGCCGGAATCTCCCAGGAATATGGATGCAGGGTGAAAGTTGTATCTTAGGAAGCCTATAGCGGCTCCTGCCACCGCGGCAAGCACTATTGCGGCCCCCGGCTGGTGCATTTTTAAGGCCACGATGAACAAAGTGATGGCGGCTATCGCCGAAACTCCGGATGCCAGCCCGTCAAGCCCGTCTATAAAATTGAGGGCATTGGTGGCCCCTACTATCCACAGCACCGTCATCGGAATAGAGAACACTCCCAACAAAAGCACGCCCGTAAAAGGTATAGATATGAACTGTATCGACACTCCCATGGCAACGGGGATCAGAGCTGCGGCTATCTGGAGCAGCAATTTTTTTGAGGGGGATATGCCTTTTATATCATCGACAAGGCCGACAAAAAATATGACGACCGCACCCGCTACCACGCCGAGAACGCCAAAATAATTTATGTGGGATCTTCCGAACAGAAGCGATGCAATGATGCCAAAGACCACGGCCGAGAGAAATCCGCCGACAAGAGCGATACCTCCGCATCTGGGCATCGGGTCCTTATGGACCTTTCTGGCAGAAGGCTTGTCGATAGCGTTGAACAGGAACGCCGAACTTTTGGCGAACGGCATAAGAGCGCCGGTTATCACCAAAGCCATCGCAAAAACAACTATGTACAACAGCATATTTTTTACTCGAACGACCTCGCGAATTTTTCGGCTTCTTTTTCGGACAGAGATCTGGACATCTTCAATCCCTTTGCACTCTCCATATGATGGAATAGCTCATGCGCTATGGCGGTATGTTCTACCTCCCTGAAAAATACGGCTATCTGCTTCTTTTTATCCCTGTATTCGCTCAGGCGTATAAGGTCTGAAGAATCCACGGGTCTTTCATACACTATCTCGATGCCGAGTCCGGCGGCTATCTCTTTCGGGGTTTTACCCGGGAAAAGGCGTTTCACCTCTTCCGCCAGTTCCTGCCCCATGCCCCGCTCAACGCAGGTCCGCTTCCTGTTCATTCAAGACCTTTCTAAGCTCTTCAAAACCCAGCTTTCTCGGTTTTATTTTTTTCTTCACGCACAACGCGGCGGCTGTCCCGGCAGCCTGGCCCAACGCCATGCAAACAGGCATTATCCTTAACGACGACAGGGCTTCGTGAGTTGAAGAAACAGCTCTGCCGCAAACCATAAGAGAATCGATCTTACGGGGGACAAGACATCTGTAAGGGATCTCGTAATAGATCCCGGGACCAAGCTTTTTGAATGTGGTGGATTTGCCGTCCGGAGAATGTATATCTACAGGATAATTGCACTTGGCCACAGGGTCGTCAAAGCTTCTGCCTTCGGTCACATCGTCTAAGGTAAGCGTATACTCGCCTTTTATCCTGCGGGATTCTCTTATGCCTACATTGTCGGCAACACGCGAAATATATGAGTTCTCAAAACCCGGAACGTTCCCCTTAAGGAAAGAATGGAGATTTGCGACCTGTTTTCTGCCTTCGATCTCCGCTTTCGTAAGGTCCTGCACATTCGTGCCGTCGATCTTGATTATTCTTGTTGAATTAACGTGTATTTCGTCATCTTTAAGGGTTTCAAACCATAAAAAGTTCTCTCTCGGGGTCCTTATTTTGCCGGAGGATCTCCCTTTTTCATAAATAGAGTTCATTTCCTCGCGTGACGGCATTGTTTTCTTGTCCACTCCGCCTATCCTGAACATGAGCGTTGCCGGCTGGCAGAGCCCGTCCGGATCACGTCCTTTGTCAAATTCGCAACCGCTGAGGAACGCCACATCCCCGTCACCGGTCGCATCCACTACACACGAAGCAAAAACTTTCATCTCCCCGGATTTTCCGCAGACCAGAACGCCTTTTATTTCCTTATCCTTCAGTACGGCAGCTGAAACACGGGAATAAAGAAGCAGCTTGACCTGCGATTCCTCCAACATTTCCAACATGACAGATTGCAGAGCTTCGGGATCAAAAACAATATGAGGCTGACCGAACAAAGATCCTTCCGCGCATGCATTGCGATCCTTGAGCCTCGCAATTACCTCATGAAAGATACCTTTGACAAGGTCCTTTCCTTCCAATTTAGGGACCATGAAAGGATTGACAAGATTTGAGTAGGAAGCCCCGCCTATATTGCCGCGGCTCTCGACAAGCACGGTCTTGGCTCCGGACCGCCCCGCGCAGCAGGCAGCCGCGAAACCCGAAACGCCCGCTCCACACACCAATACGTCGGCGGATATATCTGGGTTCATGAAAAAATTATATCACAGTCGGCTTCAAAGGTTCTTTTCCATGGGAAAGAGATCTTTATTTCAGGGCGTTCTTTTAGACCGATCGCTGAAAAAAACCCGTCCGCCCATGTTCTCATCTCGCGGGAAGCGAATTCCTCCGCCTCGGCATAGGACTCTTTAAAATCAAAAGGAGATATCCCTTTGCCGTCCAGAAAAGCTTCCAACCTTTTTCTCACGACCGTCTGATATCCTATATCCTCTATATATCTAAGGAGCAAAAGCTCCCTGTTCCCTGAAAGCAAAGCGGCTGAAAGGGCCGATCCCACCGAATTGGAAGAAGTGTTCCATCCGGCATAAGAAAGAATGCTCTTTGGGTCTCCAAGCTTGGAGAATTTGTCCAAGAAGTCCCTGTCAGCCCCGTTCGCATAGAAAACATCCGCGACTATGGCCTCTTTGCCTATTTCTCCCATCATTATTATCTCGGAACAAAAATTCTTCAGATGATGCGACTGATCCCTGTCCCTCTCCACCTCTTGTGAAAAGATCAGGTCCCTTTGTTCACCCTCAAAAGAATGCACAAAGATGACCTTTTCGGCTTCTTTGAGAGGTTCTACTCTTATAACTCCCAGCAGATCAATGTGATCGGAAACGACCCTGTCCAAGGGAGCATCCTCATATAAAGATATATCCCTGCCTTTTCCGAAAGAATATCTGACGGCTATTTTAGGATGTTCATTACAAGACGAGAGTATGCGCCTTGAAAGAAGGCACATCGAGATCTCGTCCGCGCCGTTCAGGAATTTCACCCTCTCACATAGCATTTTATTCTCGACGCGGTTTTTCAGACCATATTCTTCTTTTTTGTGAAGACCGAAACGGGCGCAATCCTCTTTTGCGATAACAACAAGGTCTGCGTGCCCGGAGGCCGCAAGATCGATACAGGCTTCGTTTACGCGCCGATTCCTTTCTCTAACGGCAAGGTATGAGTCAATTATTCCTCTGGGCAGCTTGGCCTCCAGCTCGTTGAGCTTTTTTTTGTCCCCGGGCTCAGGAAACCGTTCAGCTTTGTCGGAAAGCACCGAATATTCGAATATATCCTTCCATAGGGCCTTATTATCCTGCGAATCGGCGGTCACGGAAAGGCGCATGAGCACGCTGAAGACTGATATATTCAGTTCCGGGTTTTTATTCTTCAAACCGTCAAGGAATGATATGCGCCGCAGGGCATCATCCAAGTGGACCGTGTTTTTTCGTGAAGCCACAAGCCCGCCGTAACAGATCATATCGGATGATATAACGGCCGAATCGGCTTCGCCGGATACTTCGTCCAGCCAGTAGAGTATTTTTTCGGGATCGCCTGGGTCGTTGTAGCGGCCCAGGTATTCTTTTGGAGGGGTGATCACCTCTATACCGCGGGAAGACGCTATTTGTACGGGGAACTTAAAGTTGCAGGGCCGGTCGTCAAGGGGGACAAGTATTATTTTCTTCATGCGGGCTTAGAGCTCGTCTATCGCTTTCCTGAAGTCTCTTACGGCATTGCCAATAAGGGACGGAGTCTTACCGGTGACTATCGCCCCTATCATAATGGCTTTTATGCCGGTGTCCGAAAGTATAGGGACCTCTTCACATGTTATCTTCCTCTGAGTGGGAACAATAACGGGAAGCCCCGACGATACAGCCAGGGAGATATAGGCTCGCAGATCGCCTATCGTCATATTCTGTCCGTACCCGAGATGAGGGACTACCGCAGCCTCAAGCGCCTTAAAATCAGATCTTTTCTTTTCCATGACCTTTTCAAGCTGCGCTTCGTTCTCCAGCGCCGCGATCTTGGTTATTCCGGTAAAAGCATGGAAATAATCCGGCATATCGGAAATATTCATATCAACAAAGTCAAAGCCCATTTTCACGATCTCTTTCATCTCATCGACCGTGGGCTTTTTTTCGGCCCCCGGAACTATCCCTACAGGGATATTGGAGTTCTTGATTATGGCCGCCAGCTTAGCCCCTTCTTCCTCTAAAGAGCCGAAAGACACTCCGCTGGCTTTGTGTTTTACATTGCAGTGTACTTTTAAAGCGTCCGCCCCGGCATCAATGGCCGCCTTTGCCATCTCAAGCGAATTTTCCGGAAGGCTCATTATCAGGGTCAGCTTGTTCTTGTCAAAAAGTTTCAATAGTCCGTTCATGCGATGTTCTCCTTCATGATTCTTTTGTGGACTTATTTTTTCCCAAAAGAGGATAGCCGAGGCTTTCCCTCTGCTCAAGATATTGTTTAGCGCAGGACCTGGCAAGCCTTCTTATCTTTCCTATATAATTGGCCCGTTCGGTCACGCTTATAGCGCCTCTGGCCTCAAGAAGGTTGAAAACATGGGAACATTTCAGGACAAAATCGTAAGACGGAAGGACCAGCCCGGACTTTATCAGGGCGACCGCCTCTTTTTCATAGCTCTCGAACAGTGACAGCAGCAGGGCCGTATCGGCCGCCTCAAAACTGTATCTGGAATATTCTTTTTCACCCTGAAGATGGACATCTCCATAAGTAACGTCTTTGGTCCACTCTATATCGTACACGTTGGTCTTCCCTTGTATATACATGGCTATGCGCTCAAGCCCGTAAGTTATCTCGGCGCTTATGGGCTTAAGATCATTGCCTCCGCATTGCTGAAAATATGTGAACTGCGTTATTTCAAGTCCGTCAAGCCATACCTCCCAGCCCACACCCCAGGCACCCAGCGTAGGGGATTCCCAATTGTCTTCAATGAACCGAAGGTCGTGTTTTTTTGGGTCTATACCAAGCACATTAAGGGACTTTATA
>CALFCX010000121.1 GCA_937950635.1 uncultured bacterium | reverse complement strand
TACTCAGCCCCGAGTTCTCGATCCTTGAGATTATTTCCGGAGCAAGCCCTCTCTGCATACCGTCGGGCTTGATCATTACGAATGTCTTCTCAGGCACGCTTGAGGTCCTCTTTGGCTTCCCTCATGGACAGTGCGACCTGATTCCTGGCGGTCCCTCCGCCGATGTTGCGCCTGGCAATGCTTGCCTCAACGGTAAGCTTGTCATGTATGTCTTCGGTGATCTTGTCGCAGAATTTTTTGTAATCTTTGCTCGAAAGCTGGAAAAGGTCACGGCCGGTCTCTACGCAATGTCTGACGATCTTTCCGGTTATTTCGTGCGCCGACCGGAAAGGGACCCCTTTGCGCACCAGATAGTCGGCAAGGTCGGTAGCCGTCAGACAGCCTTTTTCGGCGGCTGAGAACATGTTCACATCTTTTATGATTGCTGTTTTGAGAAGTTTTTCCATCATCATTATCGACGGCTTTATGGTATCGACAGTATCAAAAACCCGTTCCTTGTCTTCCTGCATATCGCGGTTATAGGCAAGAGGAAGTCCTTTCATAACGGTAAGCATCGCGACGAGGTTCCCATAAACCCTTCCGGTCTTGCCCCTGACAAGCTCAGCCACGTCCGGGTTCTTTTTCTGTGGCATTATGCTCGAACCGGTACTGAACTCGTCGGCGAGTTCTATGAACTTGAATTCCGATGTGGCCCAAAGCACCAGTTCTTCGGCAAGCCGTGAAAGATGCATCATGCATACTGCGCAGTCAGAAAGGAACTCTATAGCGAAGTCCCTGTCGGAAACCGCATCCATACTGTTCTTTGAAACAGCGGAAAATCCAAGTTCTCTGGCTATGAGCTTTCTGTCTATCTCGTACCCGGTACCAGCAAGAGCTGCAGACCCGAGCGGCAGGATATTCACCCTTTCAAGGCACTCGTCAAACCTTTGCGAATCCCTTTTGAACATCTGATAATATGCCAACAGGTGATGCGACAGTAGCACCGGCTGGGCTTTTTGCATATGAGTATAGCCCGGCATGGCGATATCTATGTATTCGTCCGCAAGTTTTATGAGCGTTTTTTGGAACTGTTTCAAAAGGGCTTTTACGGAAACGATCTCGTCCCTTACATACATCCTGAAATCGGTGACCACCTGGTCGTTCCTGCTGCGGCCGGTATGTATCTTTTTCCCGGCCTCCCCCACTTTTTCGGTCAAAAGCATTTCTATGTTCATATGGACATCTTCGTGCTGTTTTGAGAACTTGACCTTGCCGTCGGCGATGTCTTTTTCGATCTTGGACAGGGCGGATGATATCTGAGCGTATTCGGCTTGTTTGAGGACTTTTGCCTTTACAAGAGCTTTAGCGTAAGCACGGGTCCCTTCTATATCCTGTTTATACAGGCGTTTGTCAAAGCCTATGGAGGATCCGAATTCTTCAAGCGACTGATCAGTGGGAGCCGTGAACCTTCCCGCCCAAGCTTTTTTTGTCATTTTCTTTTTCCCATTCCTTTCATCTGCAAACCGAAAAGTTTGATGAACCCTTCCGCATCTTTTTGATCATAAACTTCGTCCTCTTCAAATGTGGCAAGATCAGCACTATAAAGAGAATGAGACGATTTTCTGCCAACCACTGTACAATTCCCCTTATAAAGCTTAACCTTCACGGCACCCGTCACTTTTTTCTGGGTGGAATCTATAAAAGCGTCAAGGGATTCCCTCAAAGGACAGAACCACTGTCCGTTGTATATCAGCTGGGCATATTTTACGGAAATAAGCTGCTTGTAGTGAAAAACTTCCCTGTCGAGAGTTATGCTTTCGAGCGCTCTATGAGCGGCAATAAGCACCGTGCCCGCCGGAGTTTCATAGACTCCTCTTGATTTTATGCCGACAAGCCGGTTCTCAACTATGTCGATGCGTCCCACTCCGTTGCGTCCGGCAATAACGTTCAGGTCTTCGATAAGCTTAACAGGAGAAAGTCTTTTCCCGTTAAGGCTGACCGGGCATCCTTTTTCAAAACCTATCTCAACATAGGTCGCTTTGTTCGGGGCCTTTTCGGGAGAAACCGTGAGAATGAACATATCGTCTTTGGGCTCTTTGTAAGGATCTTCAAGTATCCCGCCCTCATAACTTATATGCCAAAGGTTGCGGTCCATCGAATAAGGCTTTTGTTTTGTTATGGTCACGGGGATCTTATGCCGTTTGGCAGATCGGAAGAGCACACGTCTGAACTCCAGTCACGGCTACATCTC
>CALFCX010000120.1 GCA_937950635.1 uncultured bacterium | reverse complement strand
CGAGATCTACACTCTTTCCCTACACGACGCTCTTCCGATCTCTGGACGCAAAAATATGGGCCGGCAACATCGCGAACCTATTTAAATAGCCCTATTCCCACAGCGGCAACCCGGTTTTTTCGTCCTTGCCGCGGAAAAGTTCTGCCCCTGTCAGTTCCTGAATGAAAAACTCCGCGGCAAAAACCTCCGTTCCCTGCATGAGATGCCCGCCAAAGGCTTTTCCTTCGAAATCAGCAAGGGTTATATGCGCGTGACAGAATATCTCTCCGTCCTTCAGGGAAATATTGCCCGTGCACGAGCTTATCTCCAGCTTTTTGTTCAACTCCACGCAACCGGTGTACTTTTTCTGCGCTTGGTCATAATAACCCAGCTTTGCGTTGCGCACCGCGCCTATAAGATTAAAGACGCCGAGCCTTATATTCTGTTTTTTACAAAACCCCGCCAAAGAATCAAGGAGGTCGTCGCCCGCCTCAAAGCGCCCGAGGAATATTCTTCCGGCTTTCGGCTCTATATGCATATGCACATTATATAATGATGTTATAATCTACTTCAAATGCCGGAAAAAGATTTAAAAACGCGCGCCAACAAGATAATTTCCGTGCTCGCAAAGACATATCCTCACGCGAAGATCGCGCTTGAATACAAAACTCCTTTCGAGCTGGCCGTTGTGACGATACTCTCGGCCCAATCAACGGATAAGCAGGTGAACAAGATCTCTCCTGCGCTTTTTAAAAGGTATAAGACCATCAAAGCTCTGGCCCAGGCCGACCAGAAAGAGCTCGAACAATACGTGCATTCGACGGGGTTCTTCAGGAATAAAGCAAGGAACGTCAAAGCAATGGCACAGATGGTGCTGACCAGATTCGGGGGCACCCTGCCTGACAATATGGAAGACCTGCTGCTTCTGCCGGGCGTGGCAAGAAAGACCGCCAACGTGATACTGTTCAACGCTTTCGGAAAGAACGAGGGGATAGCCGTGGACACGCACGTGAAACGCCTCTCTCAAAGGCTTGGATTTTCAAGCAACGAAGACCCCAACAAAATAGAACAGGACCTGTTAAAACTGTTCCCGAGAAAGCTGTGGGGGAAAATTAATCATTATCTCATTGATCACGGCCGCAATATATGCGATGCTAAAAAGCCGAAATGCGAAATATGTCCCGCGAATAAAATGTGCCCGTATTATAAAAGGGTCTGATCTTCATCAGCAATATCAACGCAGATCGGAACGATCATAAAGCCGAACCCATTCTTCAATAGAGATATCGGCATGGATCAGGTATTTTTCGCGGCCGTCCTTAATTTCGGCCAACAGAGGCGCTGCTTTTTCATTTATTTCGCTTATTTCGCTGCGGGTCAGCCCCTCGGAAAGCATTTTTTCTAAGCATGACGCCAAATCGCTGAGCCCTTTGGCCTTAAGTTCTGCCAGCATTTTGTTGACCGAAGCCAGATATATGTTCATCTTGGCACAGGACTCTTTTACTTCCGCAACATCTCCCTGTTCGATATTGTCGAGTATCGTTGTTTTATATGCTTCCAGTTCCAATATATCGTTCCCGATCCCCGCTTGCATCATTCTCCACATATCCTGTTCGCTTGCAAAATCCATTCTCCCGGCTATTAGCATGGAAAGGCCTTCCGTTTCATCGGATCTGCCGGTAAGGTCTTGTTTTACGTGGACCATTTCATGCCTCATAATGTTTATCAGCTGCTTTACGCCTTTTTGTCTGGCTTCCTGTATATACTTTGGAGATATGTATACGACACAAAACGCTTCTTTGGTAAGGAACGGGGCATAATCGAACCGTCCGTCCACAAAAGCGACCCTCATGGTCTTGCAAGCTCCGGCTTCAATGTCCCGGCTCGCGATCTTTTGGTAATATTCCAGGTTCTTTATCTCTTGAGGGATAGTCCCTTCAGTAACGAACATTATCGGCCTGCCCGGGACCCTGTACGGCTCTCCGGACAAAAGCCTTTGCGCCGCTTCGTTATAGTCCACATCATAATCGTATCTCTGAGGAAAGAACGCCTCTCGTACTTCTTCAAAAGACGCTCCGTCCCCGTTCTTGTCAAGATGTTTTATCATCGGCCGGAAAAATCCGTTTATTTCGGCGTTTATTCCTTCGATAGTTGAAGGGTCTTTTATCTCCGGAAGAGGCCTAAGTTCGGGAAGGCTTACTCTGTTGTTGCCGTCCGCATCGTCCCATTTAGTATATGGATACAGTGCTCCTGCCCACAACTCCATTTTTGTTATTTCTGACACAATAAAGCTCCTGTATATATATCGCGCAATTGACCGCAGAATCCCAGGGAACAGGTTAGGCTATAAGATTGTCTGAGGTCATATCCTTAGGCGGTTCGAGCCCGATAAGCTTTAGCGCAGTAACCCCAACATCAGGGATAATCCCCTCGCTTTTCAGTTTTACGTCTTTTCCCAGAACCCAGAACGGCACTTTATTGAGAGAATGCTGAGTACTAACAATATCCTTGTCTTTTTTGTGAAAGCTCATTTCATCAGCGTTGCCGTGATCGGCGGTTATTATAAAAACTCCGCCCTTTGAGATCCATGCCGGGACTATCTTTTCAAGACATTTGGATATATCCGCTATTGCTTCCGTGGCCGCTTCGAGATTCCCAGTATGCCCCACCATATCGCCGTTCTGGAAGTTGTGGACAATAAGATGATATTTTCCGCTCTCTATTGCCTTGAGCGAATAATCGGTCTCAAGATAGGCGGTCATTTCGGGGACCCAGTCGTAATGCTTGCCTTCTTCGGTCCGTTCTTTTAGCGTCATATCCTGCGCAAGATGCCTGTCCTCTCCCGCAAAAGGCTCGGAACGCCGTCCGGAGAACCATGCCGTTACATGAGCAAACTTCTCAGGGCCCGCAAGGCGGAGCTGTTTTAATCCCGCCCTTGAAACGATCTCGCCTACGGTGTCCGGTATTTCTTTTTCAGGGAAAGCTGTCAAAGCGTGCAGTCCCGGATAATACTCGGTCATGGCGATAAATATGCTGCCTTTTATTATCTTTTGCAGTTCTGTTATCTCTTTCAACAGTTTTGCGTCTATCGGTTTTGTGCCTTTTTTATAGTTAAAATACTTCGGGTCGGTCTCACAGAACGCCGCTGTAAGCTGTATGGTGCGGTCCTGCCTGAAATTGAAATATATCACCGAGTCGTTCGGCTTGATCCCCTGATAATTCCCTATGATAACGGGCCTTATGAACTCGTCGGTGTCTCCGCGCTTGTAAGCCCCTTCTATGGCTTCGCGCGCGCTGCCCGCTTTGAACTCGCCAACCCCTAAAGCTATCGCTTTCATGGCTATAAGGGTCTTGTCCCAGGCGGTATCCCTGTCCATGGATATTTCCCTGCCCATAACAGTGGCAATATGAACGGAATCCTTCATTCCCAGCTCTGATATTTTGTCCTCGAGCATTTTGAGATATATCTCTCCGGCGGCTTTCGGGTTGGTGTCGCGGCCGTCAGTAAAAATGTGTATAAAGACCCTGTTCACTCCCGATCTTTTGGCCAGTTCGAGCAGGGCAAAAAGGTGCGCGATGCTTGCGTGAACGGTCCCTCCGTGCCCCTGCAGCAATCCCATAAGATGCAGCGACGAATTGTTTTTTTTGCAATTGTTCACGGCCGAAAGAAGCGCTTCGTTATCAAAGAAGCTGCCGTCCTGTATAGCAACGTTTATTCTTTCGATCGACTGGTAAACGACCCTTCCGGCGCCCATATTTAGGTGGTTGACCTCGGAATTCCCCATTGTACCGGCGGGAAGCCCGACCGCAAGCCCTGAGCATTCCAGTTTTGAATAAGGGTGTTTTTCAAAAAGCTCTTTTATGAACGGGGCTTTGCCGCTTGATACTGCCCTGTAAATAGCGTTGCTGTCATCGTTGCGCCCTATCGCGAAACCGTCAAGGATGCACAGATACACCGGCGTGTTGTTCATAGTTCAATTATACAACGGATAGCGGAACGAGATTATCTGAGGGTATCGATCCTTTTGAATATTTCCGAAGCGGCCGGAGAGGATTCGCAAGAGGACCCGCTTTCCATATCTATAGTAACTCCGGTATCGCGCCTGCCTATAAGCTGAGACAGCTGGTCAACTATGCTGTCCAAGCCGTCAGACCCGGCAAAATTGCCCACAGAGCCTATAATATGACCTATTCCTTCGCTCATTTATTCGTGCGCTTTACCTTTCTACATATTACTTATCGTTATATAAGGGCGGAAACTTGCACAAAAAGCCCTCGATTTTGAGAGGCCATATACTTGACCTTTTTTATCAGGTATTGTATAATTCTGCCATGAGGTTCACCACAAAAAGCGAATATGCCGTAAGGGCAATAATATGTTTGGCTGAGGCCTCCGGAAAAAATCCGGTACAAATACGGGAGATCGCGGAAAAAGAGGGCATTTCAAGGTTCTTGATAGACCAGATCTTCATGAAACTGCGAAAGAACGGCCTTGTAAAAAGCGTTCGCGGCAGGAGCGGCGGATACACGCTGGCAAAAGCTCCCGGCAGGATCAGCGTCGGAGATGTTATCAGGAGCATAGAGGGGCCCATATCCATACTTAAATGCTGCGGCCAGGATTCGGTTTGCAACAAGACTTCCGTGTGCAAGCCCCATTTCATGTGGAAAAAGATAAACGCGGACATAGAAAAGATCCTGGACAAAGCCAAGATAGGAGCCCTTTTATGAGCGAAAAGAGGATATATCTAGACCACGCCGCCACTACTCCGGAGCATCCGGAGGTCGTCAGTGCGATGGCCCCTTATTTTTCCGAAATATTCGGCAACCCTTCATCCATCCACAGCTTCGGACAGGAAGCCAGGGCGGCGGTCGAAAGCGCCAGAGAAAAAATAGCCGCTCTGATAAACGCGAAAAAAGAAGAGATAGTTTTCACCAGCGGCGGCACTGAGGCGGATAATTTTGCGATAAAAGGGGTCGCTTTTGCCAACAGCAAAAAGGGGGATCATATAATAACTACCCCGATAGAGCATCATGCCGTAACGGAACCCTGTCAGTTCATGAAGACCCTGGGATACCGGGTCACATACCTTCCCGTTGACCAGTACGGAACGGTAAGCCCCGAGGACGTAAAAAAGGCGATTACGGATAAGACCATTCTCGTTTCTGTCATGCACGCAAATAATGAGATAGGAACTATCCAACCGATCGAGGAAATAGGAAAAATAACAAAAGAAGCCGGCGTCTACTTTCACTCCGATGCGGTCCAGACTGCCGGAGCGATCCCCGTGGACGTGGAAAAGATGAGCGTTGATCTTCTGTCCATTTCTGCTCATAAATTGTACGGGCCAAAAGGCATCGGATGTCTGTATATAAGAAAAGGCACGAAAATTGTACCGTTCATGCATGGCGGCGGACAGGAAAAGAACCGCAGGGGTTCTACGGAGAACGTTCCCGGGATAGTTGGCTTCGGCAAGGCCGCGGAGCTCGCAATAAAAGAGCTTGACGAAAGACAACAACACCTTATCCCGCTGCGCGACCGCCTCATAAAAGGCCTGCAGGAAAAGATAGACAATGCGCTGCTGAACGGGCATCCTACAAAAAGGCTTCCCAACAATGTCAGCATGTGTTTTGAGTTCATCGAAGGCGAGTCCATGCTGCTGAACCTGGATATGGAAGGGATCGCGGCTTCCACCGGATCGGCCTGTTCATCGGCCACTCTTGAGCCATCACACGTCCTCTTATCGATAGGCAGGCCTCACGCGATAGCCCACGGTTCGATAAGGTTCTCTCTCGGGAGAATGACGACGGATCGGGATATCGATACCGTTCTGGACGTTTTCCCAAAAATAGTAGACAAGCTCAGGAAAATGTCCCCGTTATACAAAAAATAGAAGGAGAAAAATTATGCCGGCATACAGCGAAAAGGTGATGGACCATTTTAAAAATCCGCGGAACGTCGGAGAAATGCCGGATGCGGACGGCATCGGGCACATCGGCAATCCAGTGTGCGGTGACATAATGGAGCTCTACATAAAAGTAAAGGACAATATCCTCACCGATGTAAAATTCAAGACCTTCGGCTGCGGAGCGGCCATTGCGACAAGCTCAATGATAACGGAGCTAGTAAAAGGCAAAAGCCTGGACGAAGCGCTGAAAATATCCAACAGGGCCGTGGTGCAGGCCCTTGACGGACTTCCTCCGGCAAAACTACACTGTTCTGTCCTTGCGGAAGACGCTTTGAAAAGCGCCATCGACGATTACCTGAAAAAAACCACCGGAAAAGGACTTCCCGGATTTAAACCGCATGAAGAACATCCGCCGAAATAAAAAAGTGCTCATGGCCATGAGCGGAGGGGTTGACAGCTCCGTATCGGCCGCCATACTAAAACAAAAGGGATATGACGTAATTGGCGTCACTATGGAGATCTGGCCGCGGAAACGCGACAACGGGCAAAGCTCTCCGGATAATTTCGGCGGATGCTGTTCCGATTCGGCCGTAAACGACGCAAAAAATGTCGCCGCAAAATTAAAGATCCCTCACTACGTCCTCAATCTCAGGGATGAGTTCAAAAAACTCGTGATAGAAGACTTTGTCAACGAATACAAGAACGGCAGGACCCCCAATCCGTGCGTCCGGTGCAACAGGCATTTAAAATTCGACATGCTCTTAAAAAAAGCCGACGAACTCGGCGCCGACCTTATCGCGACCGGACATTACGCCGTAATAACAAAAGGCAAAAACCGTTATGAGCTTAAAAAATCATCCGATAAGAGCAAGGACCAGTCTTATTTTCTGTACGACTTCCCGCAGAGCTCCATGAAAAGGGTCATATTCCCTCTCGGGAAAATGACCAAGACCGAGACCCGCCGCATAGCAAAAAAACTTGGGCTTTCCGTGGCCGATAAAAAGGACAGCCAGGAAATATGCTTTATCGAAGGCAACAGCTACGGCTCATTCGTTGCCGAACATAGCGGGCCTGCGGTCCCCGGCCCCATTTACAATACGGAAGGCGCAAGGCTCGGGATGCACAAAGGGATAATTTACTATACCGTAGGCCAAAGGAAGGGGCTTGGCATACCTTTCGGGAAGCCTTTTTACGTGATAAAAATAGATCCGGAGAGGAATGCTATCATAGTCGGGGAAGAAATCGAGACCTACAGGAAAGCCCTGACAGCAGAGAACTTCAGCTGGACATCCATAGAGCCGCCGAAAGAAGCTTTTTGCGCAAAAGCGAGAATAAGATATATGAGCGAAGAAACCGAAGCACAGATAAGTCCGATAGATAACGGCCGAGTCGAGATCTCTTTTAAAAAACCCGTAAAAGCTATCACCCCCGGGCAATCAGTAGTATTATATAAAAAGGACACAGTTCTCGGAGGAGGCATAATTTGCAGGACGAATTGACGAAAAAGGTCCTTGACCTGAAAAAGAAAAAATCCGCAGTAATACTCGCGCATAATTACCAGCTGCCGGAAGTGCAGGACGTGGCTGATTTTGTGGGCGATTCTCTGGGGTTGAGCATAGAGGCTTCAAAAACAAAGGCCGGGATTATTGTTTTTTGCGGCGTGAACTTCATGGCAGAAACCGCGAAGATACTTAACCCAAAGAAAAAAGTGCTCATGCCGGAACCGAAAGCCGGATGCCCCATGGCGGGCATGATAAGCGCACACCAGCTGGAATCCCTCAAAAAAGACCACCCAAAAGCAAAGGTGGTGTGCTATGTAAATTCAACGGCAAAGGTCAAGGCCTTGTCGGATATTTGCTGTACTTCCGGAAATGCGGTTGAGGTCGTCAAATCGCTCGGGGACGAGGAAGTGATCTTTGTGCCGGACCAATATCTTGGCAGCTGGGTGGAAAATAACCTTAACAAAAGATTGATATTGTGGAACGGATATTGCAATATCCATAACAAGATCCTTCCGGAACACGTGGAAAGGAAGAAAAAAGAACACCCGAAAGCCCTTGTAATGGCGCATCCTGAATGCACTCCCGGGGTCTTGAACCTGGCTGACAAAGTAGCCAGCACTTCCGGAATGATAAAATTCCCCGAAGTGACCGACGCAGCGGAATTCATCGTGGCAACGGAAACAGGGATCCTTCACCAGCTCCAAAAGCTCTACCCGGGAAAGGACTTCTATCCGGCCTATGATGATGCTCTTTGCCCCAACATGAAGCTGACCACTTTGGAAAAGGTGCTGTGGGCGCTTGAGGACGAAAAAGACGAGGTCGTTATAGACAAAAACATCTCGGAAAAAGCCTTAAGAACTATAGAGCGTATGCTGAAGGTTCGCTGATCAGTAATCCAGAAGCGCGCTGCGCATTATCATTTCGTGAAGTTTCTGCTGAGCCTGGGCCGCGCTGAGAAGGGTTCTCATCTGAGCCAAACGCGCGTTGATCTCCATGTTCATCAAGAAAGCATTCCTCGCGGACGGCTCGAACATCCGGGAAGCGGCCTGGTCCTGCATCTGGGAGAATCTTTTTTCTATAAAGTCGATCGCTTCCAAAACGGCGCCGCCGTAGTTGGCTCCCACGGCAATGCTCCTGGATTGTTCGCTGGCTTTTGACTGAGAAACGGCTGTTTCTCTCTGGGAATTATCCACTTTCGCGGCACTTCTCTTCGGCCCTATGCTTTCGATATTTGCCGCAACGCTTTTGTCGGTCACTTCCTGAACTAAAAGACTGGACATCTGTTCTATCCCCCTACACTTATATATCGTCAATATTTCTCGGGAATTTCACGCAAAAAACAGCTATGCAAGCCTGGGCCGCGGCACATCCGATGAGGTTTGCGGCAATATCAATCAGCCTGCCGCTCCTGCCGGGCACAAATACCTGGTGTAGCTCGTCGGTCAAGCCATACATCATCGTAACAGCGACCGAATAAACGGCCTTCCATAAGAAAGGGATATCGGATGTCTTATCTATGGCAAAGAATATCAGAAAGTTGAGCAGAGCATATTCCATTATATGTATCAATTTGATGTCGAAAAATACGGGGACATCCCTGGCGGCCTGAGGAGGTGGGGACGAAGACAAATAGAAGATCAAGGCCATATAAAAGACTGCCGGCAACCAGTATGCGAACTTTGGAATCTTTATTTTATTGGCAAACACCTAAAATCCGGTATCTTTCCTTGTGAGGGGCTTGTCTATTATGTATCCCTCGCCGCCAAGAGCGGCCTCTGTCCGGCCATCGACCAGGATCTGGACCTTCTGGGCTCCTGAAACGTCCGTGAGAGTAAAAACTATCTGGGCCAAAAGGCCCTGCACTCTGGCGGCGCCGCCTCCGTATTCTTCCAGTTCTTTTGAAAAATCTGCGATCACGGTGCCGTTCTGCATATGGACCTGTCTCAGTTTGGTGCCGTCCGGGATCTCTGAAAAATACCCCTTTTGCTTCTCTTTATCGGAAGGTCCTCTCAAAAGTTCCTCCGCGGCAAAGAACAGCGGGTTAGCCGTTTTTGGTATCTCCCTCTCAACCGGGAGGAAAGAACTGTTCTTGAAAAAATAAATGTTCGCCGTGGACGGCGTTCTGCTGGCCGTAAATATGAACAAGGCGCACAATCCGACCGCTACGGCAAGCAAAACCGCAACAAGAAGCCAGCTGGACTTTTTTTTCTTGCGACCGGCCATGGTTAAGCTATTCTACTCTTCTTCGCCTTCGTTTACAACTCTAGCAACGTCAACGACCTTGTCTCCCTCATCCATCCTCTGCACCCTTACGCCGCTGGCCGCTCTTCCCTGGCAGGAAATGGCATCGGTCTTTTGCCTGCTCACTATCCCGCTCTTAGCTATAAGAAGTATCTCGTCTCCCGGCTTCACGATCTGAAGCCTGGCGACAGAATCGCCTTTTCTCAGTTTGATGAGCTTTATCCCCTTGCCTCCCCTGCCCTGGGTCCTGAAGTGTTTTTCAAGGCATCTTTTCCCGAAACCGCCCTCGGTTATGGTAAGAAGGCTTCCGTCTTTTTCAACGACCCCCATAGATACGACCTGGTCGCCTTTAGAAAGATTTATCCCTCTTACGCCCGAAGCAGAGCGTCCCATATCCCTGACATCTTTTTCCTTGAACCTTATGGCCTTGCCCTGCGCGGTGGCAAGCACAACATCCCTTGCCCCGTCTGTTTCCCTCACCCACAACAATTCGTCCTTGTCCTTAAGTCCTATGGCTATTATCCCGCTGCTCCTGATGTTGGAAAAATCCTCCAGCGGGGTTTTTTTCACGACACCGTTCTTTGTGGCCATTATGAGAGACGCTTTGCTGTCGAATGTTTTGATGTTTATGGAGGCCGTGATCTCTTCGCCCTGTCCGAGCTTAAGGAAATTAACTATTGACTGCCCCTTCCCTACTCTGCTGGCCTCCGGTATCTCGTAAGCTTTTATCTTATACACCTTGCCCTGATTGGAGAAGAACAGGATAAAGCTCTTGGCAGAAGCTATTATCAGCTTTTTAAGCTGGTCCTCTTCCCTTGTTTCCATGCCGGTAACGCCCCTGCCGCCACGGTGCTGGCTGCGAAAGGTCGCCAAAGGCATCCTTTTTATGAATCCGTCCCTTGTTATAGGAATGACCACTTCCGTGTCGGCGATAAGACTCTCTATATCTATCTCTTCGGCGGCTTCGCCCATAGAGGTCCTGCGTTCATCGCCGTACTTATCGGCCATCTCCTTCAGCTCTTTCTCTATTATGCCCATTATTTTCTTGCGGCTGGCCAGAATGGCTTTCAGCTCTCCGATCAGTTTTAACAGGGCCTTATAGTCTTCCTGTATCTTGGTGCGCTCCAACTGTGTGAGCTTTTGAAGCCTCATATCCAAAATAGCTTGCGCCTGGATCTGCGACAGGCTGAAATTCTTCATCAGGCCCTGTCTTGCTTCGTCCACGGTTTTGGAAGACCTTATGAGCTTTATAACTTTATCAAGGTTGTCCAAGCATATGATCAACCCTTCCAAAATATGGGCTTCTGCTTCCGCTTTTTTCAGTTCGAACTGCGTCCTTCTGGTAACCACCGTTTCTCTGTGCTTTATATATTCGGAAAGCATATCTTTCAAGGTAAGAAGCCTTGGCTCCCCGTCCACAAGAGCAACGGAATTTATCCCGAAAGAGACCTGCATGTTGGTGTGCTTAAAAAGCTGGTTAAGTATTATTTCTCTGCTGGCGTCCCTTTTCAGCTCTATGTATATCCTTGTGCCTGTCCTGTCCGATTCATCCCTCAGGTCCGATATCCCGACAAGCTTTTTCTCTTTTACAAGCATGGCGATCTGCTCGACAAGGGCGGCTTTGTTGACCTGGTAAGGTATTTCGTTGACTATTATCGCTTCTTTACCGTTCTTGAGCTCTTCAAAGCTTACCCTTGCTCTTATGGTCAGGCTGCCCCTTCCCGTAGTGTAGGCGTCCCTAACTCCGCCCGCCCCGCATATTATGCCGCCGGTCGGGAAATCCGGGCCTTTTATGTCCTTCATGAGCTCTTCCACGGGCGCATCCGGATCTTCTATGAGCCTGATCGCTCCGGCAGCCACTTCCCTAAGATTATGCGGAGGGATGTTGGTGGCCATGCCGACCGCTATGCCTGAAGAACCATTCACCAAAAGATTCGGGAATTTCGAAGGAAGCACTTTCGGCTCTTTCAGGGATTCATCAAAGTTGGGCATGAAATCCACGGTCTCTTTTTCAAGGTCAGCCAGCATTTCCTCTGCCATGCTGGAAAGCCTGGCCTCTGTATACCTCATTGCGGCCGCAGAGTCTCCGTCAACTGAACCGAAGTTCCCCTGGCCGTCGACCAGCATATATCTCAGGGAGAAATCCTGCGCCATCCTCACCATGGAGTCATAAACGGCTAAATCGCCGTGCGGGTGGTATTTGCCGAGCACTTCACCGACTACTCTGGCCGATTTCTTATGCGGCCTGTTGTGGGCCAGACCGAGCTCGTCCATGGCATACAGGATCCTGCGATGTACCGGCTTTAACCCGTCCCTGACATCCGGAAGAGCGCGCCCAACGATAACGCTCATGGCGTAATCTATATACGAGGACTTCATCTCTTTTTCTACGGCTATCGAAGTTGGCCTCGCGCCTGCAGCGGCCGGAGGAATGTTCCCCGGCTTGGCGGCTTCGGCTTCAACCGTCTCCGGAAGAGCCTTTTGGGGTTCTGTTTTTGACGCTTTTGTTCTCTTTTTTTCCGGTTTGCTCTTTGCCATTTTTTTTGTTTTTTCTATCCTTTTTTCTATCTGCCTTTCGGTTTTTTCCACCAGCTCCTCTGGCATCTCTTCAGCGGGAGGATCTTTCTTTTGAGAAAAATTTATCTCCTGCAAATATTCCTCTTCTTCCAACTTTTGGTCCCCTTTCTTATAGCCCCTTTAAATGTCAAGCCATCTTACGGTCTTGGCATATTGCTGAATGAACTCTTTCCTGGGGACCACGTCCGAGCCCATGAGGGTCTTGAATATTTCATCCGCTTCCTCTCCGTCATCAACCTCCACCTTTAGCAGGGCGCGCCTTTCCGGGTCCATCGTGGTCTCCCAGAGCTGTTCCGGGTTCATTTCTCCCAGGCCTTTATATCTTTGGATGGTCACGCCTTCTTTTCCGCTCTTTTTGAAAGTTTCTTCAAGCTCCTTCTCCGAATATATCCATCTCGCGGATTTTCCTTTTTTCAAAAGATAAAGTGGCGGCTGCGCTATGAAAAGATTACCGTTCTCTATTATGGGCCGCGCATATCTGAAGAAAAATGTCAGCAGCAGCGTGCGTATATGGGCCCCGTCCACATCGGCATCGGTCATTATTATGACTTTATGATATTGCAGTTTTTTCAGTATGTCTTCCGGCGAGAGTTCCCCTTCTTTTTCTTCCCCGCCGTTCACGTTCTCTCTCAGTCCGGAGATTATCCCGCTCCCGATCGCGGTTATCATCGCCCTTATTTCGTCATTATTGAGTATCTTATCGAGACGGGATTTTTCCACGTTGAGGATCTTTCCCTTGAGAGGGAGTATGGCCTGGAACATCCTGTCCCTGCCCTGCTTGGCCGAACCACCCGCGGAATCGCCCTCGACTATGAAAAGTTCGCATTTTGCCGGGTCCCTTTCGGTGCAGTCGGCGAGCTTCCCCGGAAGAGTGGCGGTATCAAGCGCGCTCTTCTTTCTTTCCAGCTCCTGGGCTTTTCTGGCAGCCGCGCGCACTCTCATCGCTATCAGAGATTTCTCTACTATCGCCCTACCGACGGACGGATTTTTATCAAGATAGTTGGTGACCCCTTCGTCCACGATGGAGTCGACAACCCCTTTTACTTCTCCGTTGCCGAGCTTCGTCTTTGTCTGTCCTTCGAACTGAGGGTTCGGGATCCTGACGTTTATGACGCCGGCGATCCCCTCTCTCACGTCGTCGCCCGAAAGCGTCTCGTTGTCTGATTTTATAAGCCCGTATCTTTTTGCGAAATTGTTCACCGATCTTGTGAACGCCGTTTTGAAACCTGCAACATGGGTCCCGCCTTCCTTGGTCTTTATGCAGTTAACAAAAGAGAAAATATTCTCGTCGTAATAATCCTTGCAATGCTGTATGGCTATTTCAGCAAAGACGTTATCCTTTTCGCAGAAAAGATATATCGGCGGTTTATACATAGGGTCTTTGCCTTCGTTGAGGTGTTTAACGTATTCGTTTATGCCTCCGTCAAATTTATATGTTTCCGATTTCTTCTTTTCCCCTCGCTCGTCTGAAAATACTATCTTAAGCCCTTTATTCAAATAGGCGAGCTCTTTTAGTCTGTGGGCGACCGTATCAAAATCGTAGTTCGTTTCGTCAAAGATCTCTTTGTCGGCAAGGTAGGTTACCGCAGTCCCCGTGTTTTCTTCCGCGGTCTTGTCCTTTGTCCTTTTTTCCGGAAGAGGCTTGCCTCTTTCGAATTTCTGGCGGTATATTTCGCCGTCGCGCCGGATCTCTACCTCCATCCATTCGGAAAGGGCGTTCACTACCGAAACGCCTACGCCGTGCAAACCTCCCGAGACCTTATACCCGCCGGCCCCGAATTTCCCGCCCGCATGAAGGGTGGTCAAAACGACTTCGGCCGCGGGTCTTTTTGTTTCCTTGTGAGTGTCTATCGGGATCCCTCTGCCGTTATCAGACACGCTTATTGTATTGTTCTTGTTGATCTTGACTTCTATTGAATCGCAATATCCGGCCAGAGCTTCGTCAACGCTGTTGTCGACCACTTCATAAATCAGGTGGTGCAATCCCGCCCGGGACGTTGACCCTATATACATGCTCGGTCTTTTTCTTACGGCCTCGAGACCTCCGAGTATCTTTATCTTAGACGCGTCATAATCACTTTTTTTGGGCATTTATGAATTTTCCCTTCCTCGCCTCAAAATGTTTTTTTATTCGACCTGCCGCCTATTTTTACCCTTATATCTTTTACGGATACTTCCCCTATCCTGTCGTTCAACACCTTCGCGATCCTTTTTTTATCGAACGAAAGTTCCTGGCAATACGACGGGTTCTCCGTCGCAACGGTAAGAACGCCGGAAGTAAAATCCTCTACCCAGCTTCGGTCTTCTCTGTCCACCAGCTGCGGCCACAATCCGACAGCCTCAAATCCTTTTAATTTTTTTCCTACGCGAGGGTTCTTTTTCAAGAATCCCTCCAAGACAGCCTTTAGTGTTTCCATCAAGACGCGGTTTCCGTTGTCCTTATCGGCATTATTATATAGAGATAGTTGCTGCCCTCCCCTGGCTTTATCACTCCCGGGTTCAGCGGCCCGGAAAATTCAAAGACCACCTTATCCGACCCTATCGCTTTTAGAACGTCCGTGAGGAGCCTTACATTGAACGCTATCGGATCCTTGGCTTTTCCGGATATTTCAACATCAACGACCTCATCTATGCTCCCGACATCAGGGGTGTTGGCAATTATATGAACCTTCCCGTCCTCTACTTTCAGCTTAACTATGTTGGAGCTTCCTCCGGCGATCACTGCGGCCCTTTCGGCCGACTCGAGGAACGCGGCGGTGTCCACGGATATCTTTGCTTCGCTGCTCTTCGGTATAACTTGTTTATAATCCGGGAATTGGCCCTGTATCAGCCTGGATACAAGATATGATTCTTTGAATTTAAAGGCTATCTGCTCATTAGATAAGCTTATCTTCAGTTCGTCCTGTTCTGACGCGCCTTGAACCATTTTCACTACCTCAAGAAGGGCTTTTGCCGGAACTATCACGCTTATATCAAAATTCGCGCCTGATATCTTTTCGCCTTTTTTAGCCAACCTGAAGCCGTCGGTTGCCACCATTCTTATATTGCTATCATCGTCTTTGGCGCCTTTGCCTATTTCCAGCAAGATCCCGTTCAGAACATATTTATCCTCGCTTGTGGATACGGCAAATATCGTTTGCTTCGCCATCTCTGTGAATATTTTTGGGGATATGTTGATATTTTTGGTCTCTTTCACTTTCGGGAGCACCGGGAACTCCTCGGGTGACAAGCCGTTTATGCTGAAATTGGATTGTTTATACGAAATCCTCACCACACCTTTTTCGTTCTTTTTTATATTGATATCGGATGACGGCAGTTTTGAAACTATTCCTGCAAGCGTTTTTGCCGGAAGAAGCACGGATCCGTCGTGTTTCACATTGGCCGGAACGTTGACCTCAAGGCCTATTTCAAGATTGTTGGCGGATATTTTTATCCCGTCCTTTGTTGTTTCGAAAAGTATGTTGCCTATAATAGGAAGGGTGCTTCTTGTTGATACTATCCTTTCAACTGCCTGTACTCCCGTATAAAGATCTTCTTTTCCACATCTTATTTCCATATCCTTCTTACTCCCTTCTGTTTTTTCATAGATTAAAAAGAAACGTAGTAATATTAGTATCTGTGGATTTGTGTAAAACCTTTATTTTGCCTGGAACACGGTTAAAAAAAGAATTCAACAAAAAAACAACTCCTTAACAACCTCTTAATAACCTGTTAATAGAACACCTGCTAATAAACCGGTCAAACAATTCAACATTATCCTAACAGTTTTTCTACAGGTTATCCCCCGGATTTTTTTAACTTATCCGAGATGGTCTCCACCGCATCGGCGATATCTTTTTCCTCTTTTACGGCTGTCTTTATTTTATCATAAGCGTGCATGACCGTAGTGTGGTCTCTTCCGCCGAACGCATCCCCGATCTTTGGGAGCGAAGCACTGGTCATCTCTCTGGAAAGATACATTGCCACCTGTCTGGCTGCAGCGATCTCTTTTGTTCGTGTTTTCGAGTTAAGGTCCTCTAGCTTGATCCCGAAATACTCGGCCACGGCTTTTTTTATGGTTTCTATCGTAATGGGAGGCTTATTTTTTGAAGGAGCGATTATGTCCTTCAATATTTTTTCTACGGACGACACGGAAACCTCGGTTTTTTCTATAGAAACATGCGCTATAAGCCGGGTTAAGGCCCCTTCCAGCTCCCTGATATTGGAGGTTATTCTTGAGGCGATCGTATTGAACACCTCGTCCGGTATGTTAATGTTCTCGAGCTCCGCCCTCTTTTTGAGTATCGCTATCCGGGTTTCAAAGTCGGGCGGCTGTATGTCCGCTATCAAGCCCCACTCGAACCGGGACCTCAGCCGGTCCTCTATGTCTGGGATCTCTTTCGGCGGGCGGTCATTGCTTATTATTATTTGCTTGGATGTTTCATATAAGGTGTTGAAAGTATGAAAGAATTCTTCCATGGTCCGTTCTTTCCCCGCGATGAACTGGATATCATCGATCATGAGGACATCCACATTCCTGTATTTGTTCCTGAACTGGGCCATTGTATTGTGTTGGATGGAGTCGATCACCTCGTTCGTGAATTTTTCTGAAGAAATGTACACGACCTTTGCTTTCGGGGATTTTTTTAATACCTCATAGCCTATTGCCTGCATAAGGTGGGTTTTACCAAGGCCGACGCCCCCGTACAGGAACAGAGGGTTATATGCTTTTCCGGGCGATTCCGATACAGCCAAAGCCGCTGCGTGCGCGAAGCGGTTGCCGTGTCCAACAACGAAGTTCTCAAATGTATAACGGGGGTTCAAAAAAGGGATGGACAAATATATCGGGGAAGACTGAACGGCCCTTTTTTCTTTTTTTTCTTCGGCGACCGCCTCTTCTTTAGAGACCACCAGGAATTTTATGTTTTTTAGCTCGAACTCCCCTATTGATCTTATAGCTCCAAGTATCGACTCGTCGCATTTCTTTTCTCTTAACCAATCGTGAGAAAATGGGCTCGGCACAGCAAGCACAAGCACGTCATTCTCTATTGCCAGGGGCTTTGCCGACGAAAGGATGGTTTCGTA
>CALFCX010000119.1 GCA_937950635.1 uncultured bacterium | reverse complement strand
TGAGGTACATGGCCACAAGCATGGCCTCCCTCAGCTCATCCCTTGTCGCGCCGAACTCCTGAGGTATGACCTTTATGGTATACATCATATATACGTGTTCGCATCCCCTCGCGACGACCGGAGTGACTATACCTTTTATTCCTGAAAGCGCACTGTTAAGAGTGGCCGAATTCCTTCTCTTTACTGATATTATCCCCTCGAGCTTTTTTAACTGTTCAACGCCTATGGCCGACTGCATTTCGGTGATCCTGTAGTTGTATCCGATAAGGACGTGGTGATATTGCCTGTCTTGTCCGTGGCTCTTGAGCAGCCTTAATTTTTCAGCAAGCAGGTCATCATCGGTCGTTATCAAGCCGCCTTCTCCGGTCGTGATGTTCTTGGTCGGGGTAAAGCTGAACATTCCCGCATTGCCCAATCCGCCTACTTTTTTACCCTTGTAAACGGCCCCGTGAGCCTCGGCCGCATCTTCGATTACGGGAAGACCCTTGCTCCTTGAGACCTCAAGTATCGCGTCCATATCGGCCGGTTGGCCGGCATAATGCACCGGCATGACCGCCTTGGTCTTTTTAGTTATCTTTTTCTCAAGGTCCTTCGGGTCCATATTGAACGTGTCCGGCGTAACATCGCAGAAAACAGGTTCAGCTCCCGCGTGAATGACCGAAGTTGCGGTAGATATGAACGTAAGAGAAGGTACTATCACTTCGTCCCCAGGCCCTATATCGTAAGCTTTCAAAACCGCATGCAGCGCTACGGTACCGTTAAAGAAAGCGACCGCGTTCTTTACACCGGTATATTTCGCGAAGTTGTCCTCGAACTCTTTTGTTTTTTTGCCTTCGTACAGCCACCCCGACTTTACGACATCATAAACGGCCTTCGCTTCTTCTTCGCCAAGGCAAGGGTCCGCGATGTTTATCTTGATCCCGCTGCTCATAGCCTTACCACTCTGCATTTTTTACCAGGGACCTTTTTGACAGCGTTCCTGGTATCGACAAGCAATTTAGCATGGCTGCATATATCGCCGTAGTCGTAGTCGCTGTGGTCGGTTATAAGCACGACGCAATCAGCTCCGGACAAAAGGCCTGAAGAAAGTTTTACCCCTTTTACTTTTTTGCCTTTTATATCCACGGAAGGCACGTACGGGTCATTGAAACATACTTTTGCCCCAAGACCTTCCAACGAAGAGAATATCTTGAGCGCCGGCGATTCTCTCACGTCGTTAATATCCTTCTTATAAGCCATGCCGAGAAGAAGGATGTTGGACCCTTTCAGGCACTTCGAGGAACCGTTGAGAGCATCTTTCACTATATTGACTATATGGTCCGGCATTTCTTCGTTTATCTGTCCTGCCAGCTCTATGAACTTTGTAGGCATATCATATTCTTTCGACTTCCATGACAGGTAGAAGGGATCTACAGGGATACAGTGTCCCCCCAGTCCCGGACCGGGATAGAACGCCATGAAACCGTAAGGCTTTGTCTTGGCGGCTTCTATGACCTCCCAGACATCTATATCCATCTTCCTGCACAGGAGCGCCATTTCGTTCACCATCGCTATATTGACATTGCGGAATATGTTCTCGAGAAGTTTTTCCATCTCGGCCACTCTGGGAGATGAGACTTCATGGACCTTGGGATAGACATGCAGATAAAGATCGCTCGCCATCCTGGTGCATTTTGACGTCATACCGCCGACGACTTTCGGGATATCGTTCAGCTTGAACTTCTGGTTCCCTGGATCGACGCGTTCCGGGGAAAAAGCCAGGTAAAAATCCCTGCCCGCTTTTGATCCGCCCTTTGAATACAAAGGAAGGACTATCTCTTCCGTGGTACCCGGATAGGTAGTGCTCTCAAGTATGATGAGCTGGCCTTTCCTGAAGTTCTTAGCTGAAAGTTCGGCGGCTGATATTACATAGCTCATATCGGGTTCTTTGTTCTTGTTAAGAGGCGTTGGAACGCAGATTATCACGGCATCGGCATTTTTTACGCCGGAAAAATCGCTGTGCGCTCGGAGTTTCGCGCCCTTGCCTTTTACCAGGGCAGAGATCTCACTGCTGTCCACATCGGTTATGTAGCTCTTTCCGGAATTCACTTCGGACACGCGTTTTTTGTTAAGATCTATCCCAATGGTCTCGAAACCTTTTGACGCAAAAGCAACGGCGAGCGGCAGTCCCACATAACCCAGGCCTATGACCGCGATCTTTGCCTGCCTGTTCTTGATCTTTTCCTGTAGATTAACCAATTTGATCCCTCCCTTTTTCTGACTATATATTGTACTGATCGGGCTTATAGCTCCCAAGATTATTTCTAACGAAAGCTATCGTCTCCATCAATCCTTTTTCAAGGGTATATTCCGGCTTCCATCCGAGAAGGTCCAATGCTTTTTTATTGTCGCAGATCAATTTCATCACTTCGCTTTTCTGCGGACGTACCCTTGTTCCGTCGCTTTCAATATCAGGTTTTGACCCGGTTAGTTCGAATATTTTTTCCGCCAGCTCCCCTATCGTCACGCCTTTACCGGAGCCGATATTGATCACATTCCCGGCGCTCTTATCCGATTCCGCTACTTTTATAAAGCCTCTGACCGTATCGGACACGAAAGTCAGGTCCCTCACGGGGGACAGGGATCCGAGCTTTATTTTTGTAGAGCCGGACAAAATCTGGCTTATTATCGTCGGGATGACCGCCCTGGCCGATTGCCTGGGACCGTAAGTATTGAAAGGCCTGATGATAGCTATCGGCATATCAAAGGACCGGCAAAAACTCTCGGCCATCATGTCGGCCCCTATCTTTGACGCGGAATACGGGGACTGGCCCTGCAAAGGGTGTTTTTCGTCTATAGGAGCGTAGACAGCGGTACCGTATGTTTCGCTTGTGGATGTGTGAACTATCTTTTTTACGCCGGCCTCTCTGGCCGCCTGGAGAACGTTGAGCGTCCCCATGACGTTGGTCGACACATAGGATTCCGGAGAATAATAGGAATAAGGAATGCCGATCAGGGCGGCAAGGTGGAAAACTACGTCGACGCCTTCCATGGCCTTTTTCACGTTGTAAGCTTCGCAGATATTGCCCATGAAGATATCCAGCTTCTTTTTATCGCTCTCTTTGAAAGTATCTATCCATCCCCATTTACCGAAAGAATTATAAAGGACGAAAGCGCGAACATCGGCACCCAGAGAGACCAATTTTTCTGTCAAGTGGCTGCCGATAAACCCTTCCGATCCCGTGACCAGCACTTTTTTGCCTTTCCAGTCCATTTGTTTCTCCTTTATTGAAAGATCGAAGGATTCCCCGAGAACTCTTCGACAGCCGATTGATAATCGTCAACAGCTCCTATATCGAACCATTTCCCCTTGAAATGATGGACCCCGACGTTCTCCCCTTTTTTTATCCTGTCCTTTATCAAAGTCGGGAAATCATAATACTTGGCTTTGGGCATCCCGGAAACAACGGACCTGTTCATGGCATATATCCCCATGCCGGTCTTGTATTCATATTCCGGTTTTTCGATATAATCCGAAAGCTTTTCACCCTTGAACTCAAGTATCCCGAGGTCTATTTTCACTTTTTTCACATAACCGCATATGGAAAGCCCGAACCCGCCGCTCACATGTTCTTTCATGAACTTATTGAAATCCAGGTTACATAATATGTCACCGTTCATCACGAGAAAATCCTCGTCAAGCCCGTCTATGAGGGTAAGAGGACCGGCGGTCCCGAGAGGTTCCGATTCCCTGGAATATCTTATCTTCACTCCCCATTTGCTGCCGTCCCCGAAATAAGCCTCTATGAGTTCCCCTAGATATCCGACAGTGAACACGAGCTCCGAAAAACCCTCCTTCTTCAACTGCAGGATAACGATCTCAAGGATAGCTTTATCTCCTATAGGCATTAGAGGTTTAGGAAGGATAGTAGTATACGGTCTGAGCCTGGTCCCCTTGCCTCCGGCTAAGATGATCGCTTGCATATTACTCGCCCCTTCCGCTTTTTTTGTTGATAATGGACCTTTCGGCCAATGTCTTTATTACCTTGTTCATCCTACGATACCAAGTATGCTCCCTTACCGCCCTATCATGCCCTTTGCGGGCGATCGAATCCCTATCTTCGGAATGCTCTAGATAGTATTCTATCAATTTTTTCAGTTCATCAGTGTTTTTATAACAGACGATCTCTTCGCCGATATTGAACAGTTCTTCAAAACCCGGCTTGTGATCAACCATCTCGAACGCGCCGCAGGAAGGGATGTCGAACGTTCTCGTGTTCGCCCCGTACTTTGACTGCGGATGGTGGATATTAAGCACTATCTTAGACGCACAATACAGTTTCAGGACCTTTTCTCCTGATGCCTTCCCTTTAAAATAGCCGCCCTTGATCTTGTCGGCGCATCCTTCCCAAAGATCCCCGAAGACCCCGAGCTTATATTTGCTTAAGGAGTTTAGCATCTCGATCCTGTTCGGGAACGGCACCCCGACAAAACAGACGTCATAACAATACTCCTCTTTTTCTTTATCGCTCAATTCCACCCTCTTATATATCTCTTCATCCGTAGCCAGCGGCAGGTATTCCACATTCTCATTGCCCCGAGCTTTTATATCGTTTATATAATGTTTGTCGAACACGAATATATAGCTGTAGTCGGCAATGGCATCCGCAAAATTATTCCTCCTGAAATCATCGCATCCTTTGTGTTCCGCGTGAGAATAAAAAGGATCGTCCCACTGATACGAGACGCACGGGATCCCCAGTTTATCCTTCAGATATCTGATAGTCCCGGGAAATACGGAATCCCCTTTTATTATAAAAACGAACTCCGGCCTTTCTCTTTTAGCTATGGATATGTATCGGTTGTTCTCAAGCCTGAAACTCACCCACAAAAAAAGTTTCAGGATACCGTTCAACACCGGAAGAGAGGACATCAGTCTTCTTATCACTTTTTCATACAAGGTAGAACTGACCTTGAAATTCACGAGGATTGGATCGAATCCGTTCCTTTCAAATGCCTTCGCTATGGAAGTGTCGATCCCATAGTAAGCAGGAGCTATTATTAAGACTCTCTTACTGTCCATCTCTCTTATCCCTCATTATTGAAAGACCTTCAATGATCCCAAGCGGCTTCACAGACAGCATTTTTTCCATCTTGCCGGTCTTATATGATGTATCCTTTGGTCTTTTCACCAGCTCATTGAAATACCCCTGTTTGACCGGCGTTATAAGGGACCTGTCAAAACCAAAGACATCCGCGGCTTTTGTCAAAAGCCCGTATATACTGTCCGTTTCAGATCCCGAGATATTAAAATCCTCATACAAACCCTTTTCAATTATTTTCCATATGGCATCGGCACAGCTTGCCGAGAACAAAGGATTTGAAAAAACATCGTCATAAGCGAATATTTTATCTCCCTTAGCCATCTTTTGCAGAGAAGATGTCACTATGTTGGAACGTTCGAACTTATGGTTCCATCCGTACATAAGTATCGGACGCACTATCGCCACAGGGATCCGGGCCTGTCTTGAGACTTTTTCTCCTTCGAGTTTGGTCTTGCCGTAAAAATTCACCGGTGCGGCATGATCATCCTCCCCGTAAGGAGCGTGATCGCCGTCGTATATGCCGTTGGAAGATATATATATGAATTTAGCGCCTATGCTCTCGCAACATGAAACGGCCCTGGATGTCCCGTTCACGTTTATTTTCCAGGTCAGGTCCCTGTGCTTCTCGGCAAAATCCGGACTCCCTATGCTGGCAGCATGGATGACGACATCCGGCTTTACACTCTTGAATATCTTCTCAAGTCCGTCCGTATCCGACATATCAGTCTTGTAGTACTTGACATTTTCAGTACTCGGCATTTGATAATCCCCGATATAAGTTCCAATGATCTCAGATCCACTGTCCGCGGTCTCTATTAATGCCTTGCCAAGAAGTCCGGTCGCCCCGGTGATCAATACGCGCATCTTACACCCCCATCTCTTCATATAATCTCATATAATTAGCGACCATTTTGTCCACAGTGAACTTTTCCGAGAATATCCTTCGGCCTTCATTGCCCATTTCGATCCTTTTCTTTCCGTCCAACAGGAGTTCTCTCATAGCTTCCGCGAGCGCTTCCACGTCTTTTGGCTTAACTATATATCCGTTCACTCCATTCTCTATTTCTTCCGGTATCCCTGCGATATCCGTACCTATCACCGGAACGCCTATCGACATCGCCTCTATTATTACAAAAGGAAGGTCCTCATATCCTATGGACGGATTGAGCAGTACCTTTGTTGAAGCCAGATATTTGGCATAGTCCCTCCTGTGCCCCAAAAGCTTTATATTGTCCTGCAGCCTCTGTTCCGAGATCATCTTCTCCACACTGCCTTTTATCATCCCTCCGCCTATGAAATAGGCCTTAAGGTCCTTGAACTTCGGATCATTGTCGATCAGTCTCCGTATCGCATGGATCACGTAAGCATGGCCTTTTCTCTCTTCCATGGCTGCCACCATCAAGACATCACTTTCATATTCTTCGGCAGATTGTCCCGTTAAGGCGGGATTCAATGGTTCTATCCCGTGGTAAACATTTGTCATCTTTCCGCTTTCAAACCCTCTTATATCTGAAAGGGCGGCCCCTGAAGCTATTGATCCGGTTATAAAAAGATCAACGTTTTTTTTCACAAAAAGATCGATCACCCTGTCGGCGATCCCCTTTTTCCCCAATGCCATGTTATGTACGCTGAACAATATCCTTTTCTTCCCGGCCAGTTTCGCGGCCAGTGCCGCGGCTCTGCAGCTTAGAGCGCCTGGATAGCCTCCGTTGTTTATATGTACGATCTGCGCCCTATCCGCCAAGAACACAGGCCATAAGCAGAAAACATCGATAAAATACACTACCAGAAAGGATATCCTGAAAAATATCCTGTTCAGCCTCCTGAACATCCTCATCAACAATTTGTTCTTCACCTTGCGCTCTATGAAAAAATTCCAGGTGTTCGGGTCAGGCAGCCTTATACCCTGCTTTTCACCGCAAAACCGGGGATAAGCGTGCCCAAAACCGCTGTCATATTCCTTGCTCCTGCGATAAATGAGCTTATGGTCATATTTTGAGACGAACTTGTCCGAAGACAAAAGCTCGCACATCGGCTTTTCACAGCCGGCAAATATATAACAGTCCGTATAGAAAAGAATCCTTGGTTTATCCATTCACTTGATCGCCCTTACATAGAACGTGATCTCATCCAAAGGGAACAGATGGCTTAACGTATCCTCATATCTTTTCGGGGACCTGTCCGCTATTTTCTTTATCAGCCTCTTTATGGCCCCGATGAATCCCTTTTCCTCTATTCTTTCGTTGAACACGACCCTTTCGACCTTGAACTTTGCTTCGGAATAAGGGAATAACCTGTTATGCACATGTGAAGGATCAAAATACGTGAACGATTCGGATGTAAAGAAATGTTTATGCGTCAGGTCTATATATGCCCATTTTGCCCTAAAATACGGGACATCCACTCTTATAAGGGCGTTCGGTTTTGCTATCCTGTATAGCTCTTCGAGCACTTTTATAAGGTCATCCAGATGTTCGAGTACATTGTCCGCGTATATTTCATCGAAAGAAGATCCTTCAAAAGGATACGGAAAGATATTCAGGTCGTGTATGACGTCCGCGCAGGTCTTCGGGTTGCAATCTATGCCTATCGTCCCCTCCCGTTTCCTGTTCCCGCATCCAAGATCGAGTTTTTTAGACATCTATACACCCAATACCTTTCTTATAAAATTCGCATGGAGTTCGCATGAATTACTTAGGGATACGTCATAATATTTCTCAAGATATGACCGTCTTGCCGCACCAAACTGCCCGGGATCCTTCAGCTGGCCTAATATCTCTTTTTTGAGCTCTTCAAAAGAGAAGACTTCCTTCCCCGGCAGTATATTTCTGTAATCTTCGGTAAAACAGTCTTTTTCAACGTATTCGTCATAGTCCGGCATGACGAATATCTGAGGCCTGTCAAGAATGGCAAAATCAGTGCTCGTGGTCGAATAATCGTTTATGAGGAGATCGGCTTCCGGCATGAGCGCGTTCGTATCGAACAAATGATCCTTCCCGTAATCCACAACAAAGATATTGTCGCAGCCGGTCCGTATGCTCGACGCCACATTAGGATGCACGGTACATATCATATAGATGTTGTTCTCTTTCAGGAAAGAGTCCATGCTACGCAGGTCAAATCCTTTCATTCCAAAGAGCGGAAGGTCCTTTGACATATCCTTCCTCCAGGTCGGGGTATACAACAGCAGTCTCGATCCCGGCTTCATATCAGGGAATACTTTCCTCCCGTAGTCTTTTGTTCTCAAAGCCTTTTCACACAGTGATTTATCGAACAACTGGTCGTTCCTTGGATATCCAAGCACGACTATCTTTTTATACGGGGTCTTATAAGCCAGCTTCCCGATCAGGTTAGCAGTATATTTGGACGTAAAGTTCAGGTAGTTGAACTTATGTATGTTCTCAAGCTCTCTCATCGTAGGAGCTTCCGATTCTCCCGTATAAACGGAAGCCTTCGGGCCTATCCCGTGCATCAAGCAATATTTTAATGTGCCGCTGCCGATCACATTGAAAAAATCCATATGGGTAGAACCGGTGCCGATCACCATCTTTGCTTTTGGCATGGTCTTTAGCTTGTCCCGGAACCCGAAAAGACATTTCAACCCTTTATTGGATATATGGTCTTTTATGGCCCTGCTCGAAGTAGCCCAATAGACTTCAAGGTCTTTTTGCGTCGAGAGATATTCGAACAGGTATCTCGAGCTTTCGTTGTATCTGGAACTGTCGGTACCTTCCAGGATGATAAGATTGCGCTGTTTTGGCATAAGACGGCCGAGGATATATCCTAAAACCCCTAGGGCCCAAAAAACGGGACGTTTAAGCCTGTTCATCGTTTTTTACCTCCAAACAGATCGTTCAAATATTTTTTTATCCCTGAACCGGCTGTGCCGTCAAGAGGACCGGTAAAATAAGCCAGTTCTTTCTCGCTTGTGAAACCAAAAGCAGCCGCTTTGTCAGAGAATATCTTTTCAAGCGCCGCTCGCAACTCTGTCGTATCGAAAGCCGATACAAGAGAAGTCCCTCCTCCGAAAGGCTCTTGCATGACCTGACGCGCGGGATGATGATAAAGTACGGGGATCCCCATAAGCGAGGCTTCAAACACCGCAACTGAATGGTTTATTATAAGGAGGTCATATCCCATGAGTATCTCCTGCATATCTCCCGAGTTTATTATATCGGCAACATCAAACCCTTCTTCTTTCACGAACCGCTCATAGAACCCTCTGCTTTCCCCGGGATGAAGCTTTAAAGAGACCTCGAATCCATATTTGCCCTTTAAAGCACCAAGTGCTCCCATTACATTCTTTAAAAACACTTCCGTAGATGAGTATTGACAATTGATATCACCCGGCACCGGATCTGATGTCCCTATCAATATTTTTTTAGGAGGATGGTTGACGGTCTTTCTGCTTCTTTTTGCAAAAGCCTTCTCATAAAGCGGGTTCCCTGCAACGATCGCTTTTTCAGGATGGCCCTTAAGGTAATCTTTCTTCTGGTTCTCTCCGTAGACAAATACATGGTCGGCAGTTTTGGCTTCAATATAAAAAGAGTTGCTGAGTACGCCGTTGATCACTATAGCGTTAGGCACTTTATACTTCTGGCACATCCTGACCAACGATCTCTCTTCCCAGGGGCTGTCGCAAAAACCGAGATATCCTCTGATGTCCGAGGAGGAGAACAGTCTGTCGAGCACATCTATATTCCTTATTATCTGGCCGAAGGATGCCGGAACGGTACCCTCTATCACCGGCAGCAGTGCCCCGTCAACAGAAACTTTAAGACCACCGGTCTCCACAAAATGCCTTTCCTTAAAGAATTCCCGCAGGAAAACTTTATATCTTTCAGCTATGCCTGATGCCTTTTGGCCCGGTCCGCAGTTATAATCAAAAGAAAAAAGTTTTACTCCGCCAAAGACCATGCTCCAAAAGCTCATTTGGTTGATCTGATGAAGCAAAGGATAATATTTCTTGTCGGACAAAAGGGCCTGTTTTAATGGCTCAAGAGGCTTGTACAGAGAGAACATGACAAAAGGCCTTTTCCCCTTGGCCAGCCTTACCACAGAGGAAAGGATGTTCACCGCAAGAGTATAGGCCCTTACTTTCCATCCGGTCCCGCGCACAGGATGAAAATCTATCGTGAATGCTGTAGGAAATTCCTCGCGCAGTAGCTGTGACAAACGGGTGTCTTCAACACCAAGCCCGTCAACGGTCTCAAGGGCCACCCCGGCCTGAGGCAATACTTTTTTCAGCAGGAACAGCCAAGGATCGCCTTTTTCTGCTACGACCACTTTCACGTTAAGTTGTTTTATACAGCTTAATATATTGAGGGCCTCTCTGTACACCTGTACAAAAGCCTTAGACCATAGCTGCCTGATGTCTATATCGACGATAGATATGCCTTTGTACGTGAAAGCTCCCCGTGCGGTCATCTCGAGGTCGATACAATCGGCAACGGCTTGATGGTTCAGACTTTCAGCTTCGTCCCTGTCGCAGAACTGGTCGACAAGAACCGCCTTATTCCGGTCAAATCCTTTGTCCCCTATCTGGGAACCCCATCTTATGGCGATCATATCCGCGTCGGAAGATATGGTTGAATAACATTTATTGTTGGGAAGTATGGCTAATCTCATTTTTTTGCCTCCGCCAAGTTACATTCCCTCATCCTGTCGAAAGCTTTCCCGTCGCAAAAGCGGTCAACATGCTTTTTTACGAATCCTTCGACAAATGCCTGTGAAGCATCTTTTTGTCCGTCCGACAACAATTTAGATATGTTCTTGGATATATCCTCATAATTATCAGCGAACATATCCCTATCCCGAACGGACCCGTCATTAAACCCTTCGATCATATAGTTCTGCCCCACAAAACAGAGCGTCTTAATGCCTGCGGAAAGAGCCTCGGTAAATGTAGAGCTGAGAGGCACGGTCAAGACCACGTCGCATACCCCCATGGTCTCAAGAGCCGAGACAGTATTGTTCTCCACGAGCCTGCAGCTTTTGTGCGATCTTATTTTTTCATACATCTTTTTGATCCGTTCATTCCTGTTAAATATCGTCAAAGCCCTTGGTTTGTATACATATATGGTGTCTTTGGCTTCATCCAACAGGCGCACCAATATCTCCATGAATTTTTCTATCTCATGAATCGGCATAGTATCGTAAGAGTCAGAATTATCGTCAAAGACAGCTACTATATACCGGCTGTCTGCGATATTAAGGAATGATCTTATTTCCGAGGTCTTTTTCTCGTCTGCACGGATTCTTCTTATTCTATCCGCATTCATCACCCCGACATCGCAGTACTGCCCGATATGGTTCTTTTGCTCTTTGAACTCGCTGACCGGTATCATGGAAGACACCAGCTTGTCCGCGATGATATTTGAATAATAAGTCTTGGTAGCAACATGCTTCATGATGTTTGACGACAGATATATGAAACAATATCCGGAACCGTGCGTTTTTTGCCAAAGCGCCCTGGCCACCGCGCCGGGTTCCTGCACCCCGAAGAAAAGGCCTACATTATATATAGTATAGAAAGTTTCCCATTTCCTTATTATATTAAGAATAGAAAGATATTCTTTAAGGACCAGGAGACTGCGCGACTTTGCGGATTTAAATATACTGACAGCCTTCTTTAAGGAAGTATGGACGGATCGCTTATGATCCTCCCTGCTTATGCTTGCAATCATATCGCTGAACAAGCAGCTGTCATAACCGGATGCCGACACATTCGAAGCATAGGCCTCATCTATAACCCCTGAAGTCCCGTCCATCACAAAAAGAGTATCTTCTTTTTTGACGATGCCTTCCTTTATCAAAAAGTCCATGCTATTGGCTTTGGAAGATATTCCGGGATCCGTCCGTCTTAAATAGATCCCGTATTTGTATTCCTTCTTTTTTGCCGCCCCGGTCTTGCCGAACGGCGTGAACAGATAAACAAGCCCCGGAAAGAAAGACAATAATACCTTGGTCTTACAGAAAAGAAGAGCTTCCTTTATTTTTTTCGAAAGAATGACCCCGGAAGGTATCCTGAAAAGTGTAGTATCGACATTCCCCGTATTTACCAAAGCCTCGAACACTTCAGCATTTATATCTTTCGGGATGAAAAGTATATCTCCGCTCAACTTTAGATGGTTTATGGCTTTTTTAGCATATATGAACGAAAGGAATGTTTCTTTTAGCGCATTGCCGACGGCCCTTTTAAAGATGGCCGCGGCCCTTTCATCGCCGAACAAAGAGTTCACGGCATTTATATCAGGGCCTTTGATCATGGCATTGAATATCTCTTCGGTAAGTTCGAATGCTTTTGTGTCCGCGGCCGAAAGATCCGTGATGTCTAGGAATTTATCAGGAATACCGCTGCCCGGAGCAAATATATTCCGCCCCGCGCCGTACAAAATCCGCCGCAATTTGCTGTCTTTTTCTAGTAGTAGTATTTTCTTGTTTTTGGGCATTGTTTTCAGGTCAATAGCATCTGGCCAATATCTTTGCCATATCGGACTTGGTTATCTTTTTGGGATTATTGACCATGCGCTCTGGAGTGAACCCCTTGTCGAGCACCGTTCCCAGGTCTTTCCTTTTGAGTCCCAGGCCTTTTAATCCGGTCTTGAGACCAACGGCCTTCATAAGGCGTTTTATCCTGGCAGACGCGTCTTCAGGGCCGCTTGCCCCTATAGCTTTGCATATGGCCTTTATCCTGGCCGGTATTGCGGATGAATTGTGCAGCAACACGGCCGGAAGCGTCACAGCGCAGGCTTGCCCGTGCGGTATCCCGAAGACCGTTGTTAAAGGATATGAGATAGAATGGCATGCGGTCGTCCTGGTATTTGAGAAAGCAAGCCCTGCGAACATGGACGCCGCCGCCATACCCAGAGCCGCCCCTTTTGATGACGGTGACCTGTAAAAAGCCCGAAGATATTTAAAGATAAGGGTGATCGCCCACAAAGCAAACACATCGGAAACAGGATTGTGGTTCACATTCCAGTAAGACTCTATAGAGTGACACAGCGCGTCTATGCCGGAATTGGCGATCTGTCCCTTTGAAAGACTGGACAATATGTCCGGGTCTATCACGGCAAAGGAAGGGTACAGGTATTCATGCGCCAGGGTTATCTTTATGCCTCTTTCCTTTACGGTTATCACGCTGTAAGGGGTTATCTCGCTTGAACTGCCGGCGGTGGTCGGGACTGCAACGACATCTATCCCGCGCCTTACGATCTTAGCTTCTTTGTCAAGGAAAGAAATGACACTGCCTTTGTTCCCGGCAAGCAGAGCGATCGCCTTTGCGCTGTCAAGGACGCTTCCCCCGCCTATGCCTATTATAAGATCCGGTTTAAAAGACCTCGCGGCTTTTATGCCCTCTTCGATCAGCGCGATATCCGGGTTCTCATAAATACCGTCGAATATCTCTATTTTTTTGCTTTTGAGAAAACCCTGTATTTTATCAAGCCATCCGGTCTTTTTTAGGAACGTCCTTCCCGTAACAAGAAATATCCTTTTTTTTCTGCCGGCGATACTTTTTAGCTCTGTGATCGCGCCATGGCCGAAAGTTATCTCAGTCGGCATGAAGTAATCGATCTTTTTATTTGCCATTCAATCCCCTCATGAACGAATCTTTTATTTCGCTGCAGGTCATTTTATCCGATACGCGTTTGCACCCCTTAGAATTCCCGGGTTTCACCTTTATCAAAAGAAAGCTTGGCCCTTCTTTTAAGGCAAGCTTTTCTATCGCGCCGTCAAGTTCTTTCTTTTTGGTCACTTTAACGACATTCTTATACCCGGAAATCTCCGCCATCTTTGCAAGATCAAAGTCCTTTGAAAGTGTCGGCTGGTTCTCTGTCGAAGCATAGACCTCATTGTCAAAGACCACGTGAAGAAGGTTCTTAGGGTACAAAGACTTGACGCTCGGCATGGCCTCCAGGTGCATCAGGGACGCCCCGTCGCCATCCAGCACCGCGATCTTTTTATCAGAATATCTTGCTATACCCAGGCCTATCGGGAGCGCATGCCCCATGGAACCCATCATATAAAGGTCGCTCGAATCCGCCGCGTCAAAAGATTCCCTGCTTATGAACCCGTTAGTCGATACAAAAGCATAGCCGTGCTTTAAGAGAGCCTTTTTTACCGTTCCGATGGCGTCTTTTCTTTCTATTTCATATGCCGGGCTTTCGGGCGCTTCACATTCGCCCTTTAACAACCCGGGCGTGACCATCAGAGCATATGGCTTTTTTGAACCTGCCATATACTCATCCGCCGCCTTGATCGCCGCATCCGCATTGTTATCATCAAGTATCCCGTATGGCACCTTAAAAACATCAAGATATTTTTCCATATCCCTTCCGACTATCTCATGCTCAGGAGCATCTTTGCCATGACCTCTCCAGGAGATCATAAAAAGCACCGGTATGTCATATATAAGGTTGAGCGATGTCAAAGAATTGAGGGTGTTCAAGAACCCTGAATTTTGTATGAGCAATACGGGTTTTTTACCCGCCAGATATGCCCCCGAAGCTATCCCGATCGCCACGGCTTCGCTGGCCGGGTTTATCACATCGACTTCAGGATCTTTTTCAGCTTCGGCAATAAGCGGGGCCAGAGTTGAACACGGCACTTCCACAAAAGGGCCGAAACCTTTTTCTTTAAGCTTATTCAAAAGATCTTTGGGTATCAAAGCGATCCTCCCGGTATCAGAGATAAGATATCCTTGATCGGCATGCAGCTTTTTTCGACCTCACAGGCCCTTTTATCCGTCAAAATAGATCTCGCGGCCCCGACCATGGCCGGATAAGCGCTGCGCAGAAGATGATTGGCGTAGATGACTATCCTGACGCCCCATTCTTTAAGCTGGTCTTCTTTTATATGGCAATATGTAGTCGGAACGACGGCAAGGGGAACTTTCCGGCCGAACTTTGCAAAAGCCCTGCAAAAGGCCCTGATCTCCTCCCCGTCCTTTTCCCTGCTGTGTATCATTATCCCGTCCGCCCCGGCATCGATATACGCTCTGGCCCTGAGCAGCGCGTCATCCATCCCTTTTTTAAGCACCAGACTCTCTATCCTTGCGAAGATCATGAAGTCTTCCGTCACCAGGGCTTTTTTTCCGGCCGATATTTTCCGGCAGAAATCGTCCACGCTGTCCTGTGTCTGCTCTACGTCCGTGCCCAGGAGAGAGTTTTTCTTAAGCCCGACTTTGTCCTCTATTATCACCGCTGAAACGCCAAGTCGTTCCAGCGTCTTTACCATGAATATGAAATGTTCAGTTATCCCGCCGGTATCGCCGTCAAAGATCACAGGCTTGGTGGTTATCTCAAAGATATCGTTCAAAGTGGTCATCCGTGAAGTAAAGTCGACATATTCTATGTCCGGCTTGCCCTTTGCGGTTGAATCAGTCAGCGAGCTCAGCCAGATCCCGTCAAACTCTTCAGTGATGCCGTTTTCAACCACTTTCGTCTCTTCGACGATCAATCCGGTCAGCCCGTTATGGGCTTCCATTATCCGCACAAGGTCCTTTGAATCCAGGAGCCTTTTAAGTCTTTTTCTGCGTATTTCGGATGTCGTACCTATCTTATGCATCTCTTCGTGAAGAAGCGTCGAAGATATTCCCTTTGTGTAAGGGATCTCTACCAGCTCTCCGCCCCATTCTTTCAATGCATCGATAACGCTCTGTCTGACCTCTTTCTGCACGCCGGTCTTCCAATCATCTCCGTGCACTACAAAGTCCGGCTTGATCTTTTTCAGGTTAGGGACATAATCCAGGGTCTCCTGAGGCACCACCTTTTCCACGCCCTTGATGCTCTCGATTATCGCCCTTCTCTGTTCATAGGTAAGATAAGGAAGGCGTTTATAGCTTGCGATCGCTTTGTCCGTAAGCAGTCCGACTATTACATCGCCAAGCTTCCTTGCTTCATTTATTATATTAAGATGCCCCGGATGCAAAAGATCCGCGCTCATCCCGACATATACTTTTTTCGCCATATTATTTACACCTCAATTTGTCGCGCACTTTTTTTTCGCCCTCATAAACGTGTTTCTTGCCGTCACCGAGTATCTTCCCTACGGAATTTATCTGCTTGTAAAGCTTGTCCATTCCCTGTATCTCGACGCTGCTAGAATGGTCTGTCCCCCACATTGTGTGGTCAAGGGTAATATGGCGTTCTACTACCTTAGCTCCAAGCGCAACAGCGACGGTCGTGGAATCGAGCCCATATTCATGGCCGCTGTAGCCAACCACACACCTGTAACGTTCGATAAGTTTTGGGATCATGTTTAAATTAAGCTCATCCAATCTGGCGGGATAAGAAGAGTTGCAGTGCATTAGCACGAATTGTGACGAATGTTTTTTCAATACTTCCACTGCAGCATCTATCTCTTCAATGGTGCTCATACCGGTAGAGATTATGACTGGAAGTTTTGTATCACAGGCCATTTTTAAAAGCTTAAGGTCTGTTATCAGGGCCGAAGGGACCTTTATGAAAGGAAGATCATATTTTGCAGCGAACTTTATACTGTCCTCATCCCATACTGAAAGGGACCAGTCTATCGGTTTTTCCCTGCAGTACCTGTCTATATAATCGTATTCTTTTGCGCCGAACTCTATTTTGTGTTTATATTCGAGATATGTCATCGTTCCCCACGGTGTCTCTTTCTTCACGTTCTTCTGGTCCTGCGGCACGCATTTGTCAGGGTTCCTTTTCTGGAACTTCACGCAATCCCATGAACAGGAGAACGCCGCATCGATCAGCTTTTTCGCTATCTGGATATCGCCGTTATGGTTTATCCCTATCTCGGCGATCAAATACGGTCTTTTCAGGTCCTTAAGGTCCATACGATATTTTCCTCCGTTTATTTTACTAGCTCGCCTATGAGCGTCATGTCGCATTCTTCGGTGCACTTTATCCCTTTTGTAAGGTCAAAATGGTCACGCCTGAACTGTTCATACTTCTTGCCGTTCCAGATATCGTAAAGGCTGTCTTTAAAAGCGTCGCCCAGCACTATCTCGTTGTTATAGTCTTCCATGCACATGGCGGCCTCTCCGTTCGACTTGATCGTCATGGACATCCAGGGATGCTTGCAGAACTCGGACCAATGCACGGAATTGGTGCCGTGATAGTCTTCCCTGTACCATTGCTGGTCCTCGCTCTTCATATATATATATACGTCTTTGCCTTCGAAAAGCTTTTTCAGC
>CALFCX010000118.1 GCA_937950635.1 uncultured bacterium | reverse complement strand
GTGATGGTGATGCGGCATTGAATCCCGGGACAGGAATATTGCTGTTGTTATCAGGTGATAAGACATGGATCCCGGGACTTGTCATCCCGGCAAGAGAATAAATGCTTTCTTTCCAAATCATCTTTCTTATTTGCTAAAATGAAACTGTATGGACCCCAAAGTAATCGAACAGCACGGTCTGACAATAGACGAATACAACAGGATCAGGAAAATTCTCGGGCGGGAGCCCAATCTTGTTGAGCTCGGGATGTATTCTGTACTATGGTCGGAACACTGCAGCTATAAAAGTTCCCGAATGTACCTCAAGGATTTTCCCACCAAAGGCAAACGCATACTCCAGGGGCCCGGAGAGAATGCCGGAGTAATAGATATCGGCGACGGCTATGCCATAGCGATGAAAATAGAATCTCACAATCACCCGAGCGCGGTCGAACCTTTTCAGGGAGCGGCTACCGGAGTAGGTGGCATTGTCAGGGATGTATTCACTATGGGAGCCAGGCCTATTGCTGCTCTTAATTCATTGCGTTTCGGGCCGCTTTCAGACCCGCACAACAGGTTTTTGTTCGACGGGGTTGTAGCCGGCATATCTTCTTACGGCAATTGTCTGGGGCTTCCGACGGTCGCTGGAGAAGTGTATTTTGATGACTGTTACACGGGCAACTGCCTTGTTAATGCCATGTGCGTGGGGCTTGTGCGTTTATCGGAAGGAGAAGTTAAGAGCGAGATCCCTTCGTATATAGTAAAAGCAAAAGCCGAGGGTGTCGGGAATCCGGTATTGTATGTGGGTTCTTCAACCGGCAGGGACGGGATCCACGGTGCCACGTTCGCTTCCGTGGAGCTAGACGAGAATTCCGTAGAAAAGCGCTCAAATGTGCAGGTCGGCGATCCTTTCACCGAAAAACTGTTGATCGAGGCCTGTCTGGAGCTTTTAAAAACAGGGAACGTTGTCGGCATGCAGGATATGGGAGCCGCGGGGCTTACTTCGTCGCTCTCGGAAATGTCGTCAAAGGCCGGAACGGGCGTTGAGATAGAGCTTTCACTTGTTCCCCAGCGCGAAGAAAAAATGACCCCTTACGAAATAATGCTTTCGGAGTCGCAGGAGCGCATGGTCGTGATAATGAAAAAAGGGACCGAAGACGACGCTTTCAAAATATTCAAAAAATGGGGATTGAACGCGGTTGTCATAGGAAAGGTCACCGATGACGGTTTTTTTACCGTAAAAGAGAACGGGAAGACCGTCGCCAGAGTACCTTCGAAGTCCCTTGCCGATGACGCTCCTTTGTACGAGCGTCCCGTGGAACCGCCGTTGTATCCGGAAATTTCAAAGAAGGCCGCTCCCGGAAAAAGCTGCAATGCCATGTTGATGGAGCTTTTGGCCGACACGAATATCGCCAGCAAATCATGGGTGTACGAACAGTATGATCATATGGTACAGACGAACACCTGCGTACTCCCTGGCAGGGCCGACGCGGCCGTTCTCAGGATAAAATATTCTCACAAAAAGATAGCTCTCACCACAGACGGCAACGGCAAATATTGTTTTGCCGATCCTTATACGGGCGGTATGATAGCCGTGTGTGAGGCGGCCAGGAACCTCGTCTGTACAGGCGCGGAGCCTGCAGCCGTAACGGACTGTCTGAATTTCGGGAATCCCGAGAAGCCGGCGGTAATGTGGCAGTTCAGGGAATGCGTCAAAGGGATGTCCCTTGCCTGCAGGGAACTGGGAACTCCTGTGGTGTCCGGGAACGTGAGCTTTTATAACGAGAGCAACGATACCGCCATTTATCCGACCCCGGTGGTCGGTATGCTCGGGCTCATAGACAATACGCCGCACATGGATATGTCCTTTAAAGGCAAAGACGATCTTATAGTGTTATTGGGCCGCAATCTGGAAGAAAAAAGCTCCTGTCCAAAGCTTGATATAGAGCTTGAAAAGGGTGTCCAGAGGACCTGTCTTGAGGCCATAAGGTCCGGGATAGTAAGGTCCGCTCACGATGTGTCGGAAGGAGGCCTTGCTGTCGCTTTGTCGGAGTGCTGTATAGAGGGCGGAGTGGGAGCAAGAGTTTCTTTTGACGAAAAGGTCAATAATATGTCGCTGCTTTTCGGAGAAAGCCAATCCAGGATAATCCTTTCCGTCAAGCCGGGAGATATATTCGCTCTAAACTCGCTGGGCAAAAAGCATAATGTTCCCGTGTCTATAATAGGGAAAGTGGGCGGTTCCGCCCTGAAGATCAGGAACGGCAAGAAAAAACTGGTGGATATAAAGCTTGGGAAGATAATTTCCGCCTATCGGGATTCTATGCCTTCGATAATGAGGGGTTAATTTGGAAGCAACTTCTGCGGCCGTTATTTTGCTGTTCGTGTTCGCGATGTTCTCCGGGATGAAAGGCGATATCCCAAAGGATGCCTCCGCGCGTTATTCCCCGGCGTTGACCCAAACAGTTGATATATCAAGCGTCCCGGCCGGTTTTTTTGCGGGAGGAGGGCAGGAAGCACGGGAATCCATCGACCGTTATGTGCGCCCCAGAGCTAAAAAAATATCCGTTGAAGAATCTGCCGACGTGGTTGACGCGATAATGCGCTACAGCGAACAATACGACGTGAATCCAAAACTTATAACAGCCATGATATGGAGAGAATCGGGTTTTGACCCGCAGTCGGTCTCATCCTCCAATGCTCAGGGCTTGGCACAGCTTTTGCCTTCAACCGCCGCGCATATAGGGATAAGAGATCCCTTCAGCATAGACGAAGGTACCAAAGGTGCTGTTCTATATCTAAAAATGATGCTTGATAAATGGATCGGCTATCCCAACCAGGTAGCTCTTGCTCTGGCGTCTTATGCGGAAGGCCCCAATCAGGTGGCCAGAGCCGGCGGCGCATATTCCGATAAGACCGCCAAGTACATAAATGACATAATTTCCGCCTGTAATTCCATAAATTAATCCGGTTTTTTCCGCATTTTTGCGCTGATTTTTCCCATGCAAGTTTTCCTTAGGTCTATTCGAATCTATATTCATAAAGGAAAACATTGCAATGTCGTTGATTTTGAACATAAAGAGATCCATAAGCCTTGCTTTTACAAGTATTTTCATCTGTATTGTGCTTGCCGGGCAATCGCTTGGCGCCACATATTATGTTAGGAACGGCGGCAATGACAGCGCCGACGGACTTTCCGACGGGAATGCCTGGTCATCAATAAGCAAAGTTAATTCTACCAGTTTTGTCGCCGGGGACAAGATCCTTTTTAAAAGAGGGTCTTCATGGTCGGACACTCTGATTCCCGCGTCCAGCGGTTCCGCGGCGTCGCCGATAACTTTTGAAGCTTACGGGACCGGGGACGCTCCGGTGATCGATATAAACTCTAATATCTCTAAAAGGCGCAACTTGTACATCTCCGGGAAACATGATATCCAGATAAGGAACCTTTCTTTTTTGAACGGTACCAGCGAAGCAGGAGCTTTTTACGGGAATGTGGAACTTAATAACTGCTACAACATAATCTTGGATTCCGTGACCATCAGCGGATCGTTCTCAAAGGCCGGACTTTTTATCTGGAACGGATCGTACAATATCACAGCCGTCAACAGCTCTGTTTATGGAGTCCTGTATCCAAGGTATGAAGGATATGTTGACGGCGCCGGGATACTGATCGGAGACTTTGACGGGGATATGAGCAACTATCCCCATCATATCCGGATAACGAGCTGCGAGGTCTATGACAATTTCGGGACCGGTATTGCCGTGATGGAATCGCCGAGCAACGAAGTTTCATACTGCGATGTCCACGGCAACGGGGGTGCCGGCATATGGATAGGCGGTAATTCCGGATATTATTCTTTCAACAATACGGTCGAGCGCAATGATGTTTATGAGAATTCGCAGTATCAGGATGATACTTTCGGTATCGACCTTTTAAGGCCGGGAAACGGCAATGTGATCAAGTATAACAGGGTTTACAGCCAGTTCGACACCTACCACGATGGGGCGTCCCGTTCTTTGCCGTATATCCCAGGGGCTTCCAGCTATTTAGGTACAGGAGGTATCAGGTTCGATGGGAATACCGGGATGGATGTTCTTGTCACTACCGGCAATATCGCCAGGAATAATCTTGTCTATAATAACTTTCATGCTTTTGAAGTGGTCCAGTTCAGCAACGCCCAGATATTCAACAATACGGTCTATAATAATTTTGAGAACGGCACCGCGCTTTCCCTTACAACATACCCTAACGAGAACATAACCAGATATGTTTCCGGGACGGTGTTCAAGAACAATATAATTTACGGCCAATATTTCCTTGTGTTCGATATTTACACGGAGTCAAATCAGATAGATCACAACCTTTACTATGTGGATAGCGATAAGGTAGCTGCCTGGGGGTCATGGGAAGGCTATTTCTGGTATCCAAGTGCCGGACAAACAAATCAATTTGCTTTATGGCAGGCCTCAGGGAAAGACCGGCATTCCATAATTGCATCTGATCCTCTGTTCGCTGATGCGGCTTCCGGAGACTTTAGAATCCCTTCTGATTCTCCTGCCGTAAATATTGGAACTACCGAAGGGATCTCAACTCCGTCTCCGTGGCTTGATTACGCAGGCACCTCGGTCCCTCAGGGCGGCCGGGTCGATATCGGAGCTTACGAATACGATTCTTCGTCAGTTCACTATACGATAACCGCTTCTGCAGGGGCAGGAGGAAGTATCACTCCCAGCGGAGCAGTATCCGTTGCCAGCGGAGAATCTCAGTATATATCTATAAGCCCCGAAGCAGGGTATTACATCGTTAATGTCGTGATCGACGGCATAAGCGTCGGTCCTATCGCCGGCTATTCATTTACCGGCATTTCCGGCAATCATACTATCTCGGCTGTTTTCAGCAGCAATTGGTCGCGGATATATTATATCGATCCTTCTTCGGGGAATAATTCGAGCACCGGGACTTCCGAGATAAAAGCCTGGCAGACGCTGTCCAAAGTGAACGAGATGAAATTCAATCCGGGAGATACGATCAAGCTCAAGTCCGGACAAACCTTCTCGGCTCCGTTATATGTATATCAGTCAGGATCTGCCGCGGATCCCATAGTTTTTGATTCATACGGCGGGACTGCTTTACCCGTGATAGATGCTTCCGGGCAGGCGGTTGGAATAAGGCTTCTGACCCAGACGGATGTTTTCGGTTCGGGTTCAGACCAGCTTTCTTATGTGATTATACGCAATATCGAGATCAGTAATGCCGGCGTGGCAGGAGGTCAAAGCGCCGGTATATGGGGAGCTAAAGTTTCTAATATAACGATCGAAGGTTTGTCGGTCCATTCTTGCGAAGGTTTGGCGGGGATATATATAGACGACCCTAACGATCATATAACTATCAACGGCAACAGGGTCTATGATATTTTATCCACCACGGAAGCCAGGACCGCCGGATATTTCGGATACGGTATAGTTCTGTTCGGGACGGCCGGCGCCGATAACAGTTCATACAATACGATCACAGGGAACATAGTCCATAACAATCACAACTCCGGTATATCAGTAAGCAACAGTTCCGATAACACCATTTCGGAAAACACAGTGTATTTGAATGGTGATTGCGGTATCGGACTTTCAGAACCCGGAGCTCACAGGAATATAATCGAAAAGAACGAAGTCTACGAGAACTGCCAGTATAAAGATGACCGCAGCGGGATAAATATGTTCCTTGTCGGCAACGGCAACATCGTCAGGTACAACAAGACGCACAGCCAGTATGATACCTACAATGATCCCCTCGGCCACGGGATACTTATAAATACTTCGGAAGGATCTGCTTATAAGCTCGGCACCTGCGGGATAAGGTTCGACGGCGGACACGAAGGGGTTGAAACATCCGCCGGCAATATCGTTCATACGAACCTTATCACCAACGAGGGCGACGGATACCAGGTCTATAATTTTGCCGACACGCAGTTCTTTAATAATACGATTTACAACAGCAGAAGGTTCGGCGCCCTTGTTAACGGCACGCACGCGGCAAGCGCCGTAATAAAGAACAATATCATCAGCACAATGGACGCTTCCGCGACTGTAGGAGGATATAAGCATCTGATAATGGTCGCTCACGCGACAGGCTATGACATAAACAACAATCTCTATTTTCCGGACGGGGCTTCCATGTTCAACTTTAACGAGAACCGGACCAATTTCAGCGGCTGGCAGGGAACCGGGCGGGACAGCGTTTCTGTGCTTGCCGATCCGAGATTCGTTAATGTAAGTACCGGGGATTTCAGCCTGCAGGGTACATCTTCGGCTATAGACCTGGGGACTGCCGAAGGGATAACACAGCCTTCTTCATGGAAAGACCTTTCGGATAATGACGTGCCGTACAGCTCTACGCTTCCTGACGCGGGCGCGTATGAATCTCAAACAGCGCCTTCCGTGATATCCGGCACCGTAAAAGCCTCGACCGCCGGGAATCCTGCCATACAAAATGTCCTGGTGTGGCTTATGGACTCAAATTTCGCACCGGTCGGCGATTATGTTCTTACGGATTCGGGAGGTAATTTTTCTATAAACCACGAGGCCATAGAAGGTTATCTGTATGTACGGCCTCCCACAAGCTATAACGCGGCGACCGGATACTACCTTTATTCCTACCAGCCCAGGATATATGAAAAAGGCATTGCCGAAAATACCGGGATCGATATACGACTTCCGCGAGCGTCCAACTTCGTGATCGAGGGAAGGGACCAATACAACAATCTTATGGATAAGACCTCGTTCGAAGCCTACAGGGCCAACGGATTCTCGCAGTTCATGACCCTTACCAATACGAACGAAGAGATAGTCCCTCATGTTGTTTGGGAGATAGAGGACATAAGCGGCAGAAAGATGCCTGCGATAATCGTTGATGCAGATCAATCCGGAGGTCCTTTTGCCATAGATGTCCTGTTCTGGCAGACAGCAAGCCACGGAAAACTTCTGTTGACCGCGGATAACGCGGGAAGCGGATATACACTGCCGGCCGCAGGGTCCGGTGAGGTGATAAACCTCAATCAGGAATTACTGGATACTGTAAATCACCGTCTCAGCGAGAAGTTCGGACAGACTGCCGCCACTTTGGATAACGCTTTGGACCTGAGGGATACTCTGGAACTTTCTTATGCCCGGTCCGCGATAGATGCAGTGAGAAAGGGAACTGTTGAGGTCACTTTTAAAGATCTCTCCGGCAAAGTCATTAAAAATGCGGATTTTACGATAAGACAGAGGACCCATGATTTCATGTTCGGCGCCTTCCAGGGCGCCGGATCCGCCGGATTGCTTTTTGAAAGCGATACGGACCGGCAGAACGCGTACACCAAAGCCAAAGAAGCAGGTCTTGGAGAAATAACGGCAGTAGGTTTGGGATGGGCGTATACGGAACCATATTCGAACTCTCTGGTGGATCAGCGCCATGGAATAAGTTCTTTGAAGAGTATGGGCTACAAGGTAAAGGTCCATGGCGCGACATGGTTGTGGGAAGGAGTGCTTCCTGAAAGGATAAAATCAAGCACGAACTGGGCTGATATAATCTCTCAAAATCTGAGTTTCAGGTCGACACTGCTTGCCTCTTTTGATGCCGGTAACTATATCTGGGAAGCCATGAATGAACCGGCTTATAACAACTATATAAACATGCCGAGAAGTAATGTTACAAGCCTTGTGGAACAGGCGGCCGCCCAAACTAACGCCTCGACCAATATAGTCAATGGTCCGCATGAATTCGACTTCGGCGCGAAATACCTTTTCTATGGCCTGGACAATGAACCCGTGAACGATTATCCGTTGACGTATTCCGAATTTTTGAGGTCGGTGAACATATCAAACATCAATACGATAGGTATCCAGTTCTATCCGGGATACAGATTGACCACCGAGGCGGAGGGCCCGGCGATGCCTCCGTTCTGGCTGGCCGACACGGTTGACAGATACGGAGAGATGTTCCCGACAAAGGACATCCATATTACGGAATTCAGTGTTTCATCGAACGGGCTCGGCTGGACCAGCGGATATTGGAAGAACGAGTGGAATACGGCAATGCAGTCAGAGTATGCTGACAGGATATTTACCTTGATGTATGCAAATCCGAAGGTAAAGTCCGTTATCTGGTGGGATATTCTGGACAATGAATCTTCGGTAGTGAACGGAGGATTGTTAGGCAGCGGCGGAACACCAAAAACGGCATATAACACTTTAAAGACAAGGATAACTCAGGACTGGTCCACAAATACCACTGTAGAATCAACTTCTCAGGGTGTGGCATCGTTGACCGGATTTGGCGGAACATACGAGGTCACATATATATCGCCGTCACAAGGGACTGCTATAAATACAGAGGGACAGAACATAAAATTCCATATTTCCGAACGGTCTTCGGGAGCGCAGGAAGTAACACTGCCTGTCTATACAGTGACTTCTACGTCGGGAGCCCACGGGACCATAAGTCCGAGCGGGCAGATCGTTACAGTGGAAAGCGGTTCCGTGACATTTGCTATATCGGCTGAAAGCGGATATGCGATCTCTTCGGTGCTTGTTGACGGCGTATCGGTGGGAGCATTGAATTCTTATACCTTCAGCGGCATAAGCAACAGCCAGATCGGAAGAGCACACGTCTGAACTCCAGTCACGGCTACATCTCG
>CALFCX010000117.1 GCA_937950635.1 uncultured bacterium | reverse complement strand
GCGATCTTTATGCTTTCATCTCGGTAAAACCCCATTCAAAGTTCAAACGTCAGGAAGATAACCTTTTTACGGCCGAAAAAATAGATTTCGTATCTGCCATTCTCGGGGACGAAATAACCATAATGATGCTGAACGAAAAGGTCGTTCTCAAGGTCCCTCCGGGCACGCAACCCAATACCGTCATTAAATTAAAAGGAAAGGGAATGCCGCGTCTGAATTCCGGCAGTTTCGGCGACCTTTTTGTTGAAGTTCAGGTACAGATACCTACAAGGCTTTCAAAGACACAGATAGACCTGCTTAAAAAGATCAAGGGGATAAAATGAGCAGGTTCTTTACCCCCCAACATTGCATAAATAACGGAGAAATAACTGTAACAGGCGGGGATCTGAACCACATAAAGAACGTGCTGAGAAAAAATATCGGCGACAAGATCGTATGCTTCGGCTCTTCCGGTATTGAATACGAAACAGAACTGATCTCCGCGGGAAGATCGGAAGCAAAATTAAAGATATTGAAAGAACGCCACAAAGAAGTCGAACCAAACATAAAAGTGACACTGGCGCAGTCATTGCCGAAAAGTTCCAAAATGGACGATATAATCCAAAAATCCACAGAGCTCGGGGTCTTTGAGATAATCCCTTTGATAACGGAAAGATCGGTCCCCAGATCGGACAAAAATGACCGTTGGAATAAGATCGCGCGCGAATCAGCGGAACAATCAGGACGCGTGCATATACCGAACGTACGAAAAGCCGTCACGCTTGAAGAACTGCTGGGCTCATGTTCAGACTATGGGCTAAAGATACTTCCCTGGGAATGCGAGAATAAAACATCTATAAGAACCTTGCTTGCACAAAACAAAGATCTGTCATCGATCCTGCTGCTTATAGGACCCGAAGGAGGGTTCTCCGCAACGGAAGCTCAAAAAGCTTCAGAAAAAGGCTTTAAAAGCGTATCTTTGGGAAAGAGAATATTAAGAACACAAACAGCCGGCCCGGCCGCTTTGGCCATGATAGTATATGAAATGGAGATGGAATGACATATGACTGAGGGAACTTTTGATATAAAAAGACTGCGTGAAAGCTATTACAACATCAAGCCGGATATCAATGATCCTTTGAAAATGGTATCTTTCGGCACTTCAGGACACAGAGGCAGCCCCTTATCGGGGACGTTCAATGAAGTCCATATAGCAGCCATAGTTCAGGCCATAGCGGATTACAGAAAAAAGACCGGAATAAACGGTATTCTTTTCATCGGAATGGATTCGCACGCTGCATCCCTGCCCGCGATGATGACGGCAATAGAGGTACTTGCCGCCAATGAAGTTCATGTGCTTACAGAGAAGAAACTGAACTTCGACGATACGGGAGGGTTCACCCCTACCCCGGCAATGTCTTTTGCAATATTGGAACAGAACAACAGCGATCAGAGATCAAGATCCGACGGAATAATAATAACTCCTTCACATAACCCTCCGGAAGACGGCGGAATAAAATACAATCCGCCGACAGGAGGTCCCGCGGATGCGTCCATAACAAAATGGATCGAAGAACAAGCCAACCGGTATATAGCATCTAATAACAACGGGGTAAAAAGGATTCCGTTCGAACAAGCTATAAAGAAAGACACGGTAAAAAGACATGATTTCATAAGTCCCTACGTAAAAGCACTCGATTCTATAGTTGACATAGAAAGAATAAGAGCTGCCGGGATAAAAATAGGCGCGGATCCCATGGGAGGAGCTGCACTCGAATACCTGGCTCCCATAGCTGAGATCCATGGACTTACCCTGGAAGTGGCAAATCCGAATATAGATATAACATTTTCATTTATGCCGAAGGACAAGGACGGGAAGATAAGAATGGACTGTTCATCTCCTTTTGCTATGTCGAATCTGATCAGACTCAAGGACAAATACGATATCGCCTGGGGAAATGATACCGACAGCGACAGGCACGGTATCGTGACGAAAAGTTCGGGACTATTGAACCCCAATCATTACTTGGCGGTAGCGGTGAATTACCTTTTCCAGAAACGTCCGCTATGGCCCAAAGACGCCATGGCAGGCAAGACATTGGTATCATCCTCCATGATAGACCGCGTGGCCGCTTCCCTCGGGAGAAAAATATTTGAAACTCCGGTCGGATTTAAATATTTCGTGGAACCTCTTATGAGCAAAAAGATAGCTTTCGGCGGCGAAGAAAGCGCCGGAGCTTCATTCCTCAGAAAAGACGGCTCAATATGGTCCACGGACAAGGACGGCATAATAATGGGGCTTCTCGCTGCGGAAATTCTCGCAGTGACAGGAAGAGATCCCGGAGATCTTTACAAAGACCTTACGGCATCATTCGGAGAACCCGTTTATGACAGGATAGACACACCCGCTTCCCCGGAAGCCAAGAAAAGGCTAAAAAACCTCTCTAACAATGATGTAAAGGCCAAAAGCCTTGCGGGAGAAGATATAGAAGCCGTGCTTACCCATGCATCCAACGGAGAGGCGATCGGCGGAATAAAAGTGATCACAAAGAACGGATGGTTTGCGGCCCGTCCGTCCGGAACCGAAAATATCGCCAAACTTTACGCAGAAAGTTTTATCGGGAACGAACATCTGAAAAGCATCATAACAGAAGCCAAGAAAATAATAGAAATGGCCACCGCCTGATTGTTACATTTTTGTTCCATTTTATTTTGAAATCCCCGCTGTTTTTTTTCGATTAATAAACGTCATGACATTAAGGATAACACAAGCACAAACCCTCCCCGTACACACTCTCACTGCGGGAGCAAGGCTTTCTTACGGCAACAATGCTCTCTTAAGGGTGGTCCCGACCGATCAATTCCCGGGTTTTGCCGCAAGGGACATAGCAAAAACCTTAAGGGACCTGCAAAAACGCGGGACAGTGAACATGACCGTATCCCCCGGCAACACCATGGTAGGAGTTCTTGATCACTTGGCAAGGACAGGCTCAGTCGATGCAGAAAAAGTGCTTGCAAGAACCCCTCTCGAAGAAAAAGATCTTCCGGCATTTTTCGAAGAGCCCATATCCGATCATCTTGTCTTCAGGCCGAATTTCAGCAGACTATTGGGCAGGCATATCGAAAGTTCCGGAATCCCGAAAGAAAGGTTCGGGAACCTTACGGATATCTGGCTTGGATGGAAAAGAGAAAAGATAGATTGGTCCCGGATACGATACATCCATATGGCCGAATATTGCGCGGTCCCGACATCAAGCTCTTTTTCTTTTGCGTCCTATATGCAAAAATTCTTCTTTAGCCTTATGCATCCTTCGAACAGGATACCGGAAGGGAATATAACATGTATTTTCCAAGATCAGGAACCCATGGATTACCAGTCAACAATATCAAAAATGGGCGGCATAGATATCGCTGTTGTTTCAATAGGAGCTAACGGACACGTAGCATACAATGAACCCGGCTCTTCGGCAGCCTCAAGGTTCAGAAGGGTCACACTGAGACCAGAAACTATCTTTACCAAGGATGGAGAATGCCCTCTCCTAAAGTCCGTACCAGATGCCTATACAATGGGTATAGCGGACCTTCTTGAAACTTCACACTTGTTCCTATTAGGCATGGGAAAAGAAAAAAGCGGCATGGTGACCAGAGCTTTGTTCGAGCCGTCGTCCCAAGAAATGCCGGCATCCCTCCTGATAGGTCATCCGGCTTTGAGGATAACCATAGATGCCGAAGCGGCCGAAAGTCTTCCTCACAGCTACCAAAAAATGCTGACAAAAGCTTCCGACAATCTGCAGCAGGCAAGACATATACTCATGAGTTCCCCGCTTGCCGCCAGGCTGGACAATACAGAGATAACAAGGATAAGCGAAAAGCTCGCGTCCAGATATCTGGGGCGCGCGATAGATGGTGAAGAACTGAAAAAATTACTCGCGGAATTTTGCCAGCAAGAGGCCCCCATCTCACATTTTGACGCTTTTATGCAGGAAAAGATCCTTATCTTTTATGTAAAGGACAGCTCAAATCTGCTCACAGAAATAAAGGAAAAATCCCCCAGGGCAAAAAAGAACATAGAACGCCTGTTCCAGAGAGCCTTCAGAGTATACAGATTCCCAGAGACAAAAAACGAGATATTGCTCAGAAAAATGCTTCTGTACAATATCATCTACGTCAATATCATGTCTTCATTCATGCCGACGGCTTCGCGAGTAAGGCTTCAGGCGGCCGTTTCATCCACAATAGACAATGCGCTGTCAAGCAACGATCCCACAATGCGCAAGCCTGCTTTAGAGCTTATATTCGAGATACTTGCCACAGATAGGACCGGCGTGTTCTTCAATCCTTTTCTGTCGGTCCTGGACAGATCATATCATTTGCCGAGGTTCGCAAAAGGGCTTGTGGACCTGCTTGTTGATGCCAGCGACGGCAATGTTGTTTTCGTCCACAATGACCCTAAAAAAGGGGAAGTTCTTTTCAAAAGAGAGTTCCTGGATTCCACAAAGGCCAATATCGCAAAGGTCGCGGAAATTATCCCGGGTCTCAGGCAAGAGCTGATAGAGCGTCTTGAGGCTTTGGGGAATGATGACCCTCTAAGAGGCCATCTAGTACAAGAGATGATGGAACACATGGGCAGAACGGAATAAGCAATGGCTGGGCAATTCCAAAGAGCTGCTGTTATCTGTCCCATAAAACGTCTTGGTTCTCTCATGGACCTGGCTCCTTTCATCGACAGGACCATAAAAAGGTTCGGGCCAAGGACCGTCCTCGGTTTAAGCTCTCAGGCCCAGGCACTTTACCGTAACAGGCTCGCCGATGGCATAAGGAACGAAGGGGTAACGGTTTTCTCTCTCGAAAATAATTACCCTAAAGAACAGCCTGTAAAGCTCCCGGAAAAAGTCGAACAAATGCTCTCAAACGGGAACAACCTCGTCATGCCGGTCAGCGACGACGCGGATACCTCAAAATCGGCCGGCCGCGCAACGCGCTCCATACCTAACGGGTTCCTTGCCGGCACGGATTCTTTTTGCGAAGGACTATATTCGATAGAACACTTTCTTTCGCAGGAGTTCCCTTTCGGGTTCCTTGACCTAACGGTAGAAACCAGCGGAGAGGACGTCCCTTGCCCCATTTTTATGAACGGGCATTTGAAGCTTTTGCAGGCCGTATCCGAACTTGACCGGTCGGGAACGCCGTTGCGTATAACAGAAAATGACCGCAAACCTGTCATATGGACCACCGGCAATGACAAACAGTCAGCCGAAGATTTTTTCAGGAACAATGGGCTTGTCCCGAAAAACACGATAGCCATGCATCTCACGGCCAACACCTATTATGTTTACAGGAATATGATGTCAAAGAGGAGCTTTCTTAAGGTTGCACGGCATTTCATCGGAAGAGGATTTTCGATACTGTTGGTGTCTGGCAGCCTGCGAAACAGCGAGCTTTCCGTTTACGATACTAGTTTTAAGACCCATCGGCTTTTTTCGGAAGCCATCAATAGTCCGGCATGCAGATTATTCTACGGAGATCCTTTTGTAGAAGCAGAACTGATAAGATCATGCAGGCTGCTCTTATCCGGAGAGACCGGGGTCGCCCACATAGCTTCGGCGGTCGGAACTCCCAAGGTGACCATAGCCGCAAATTCATTCCAAGTAGGGCATTTCCTGATGACCGGACCGAGGGACAGAGAATTTATAGTAAAAGAATCTGATTTCTTTCACGGCAAAAGATTCCCTAAATCCTGCGAAGTTATAGAAGCAATGGAAGAGATCCTGCAGAATCAATGAAATTATACGTCCTTTTTTACGAAAACCATCTGTAAAGGCTGAAAGACATGGCATGCACAGCAAGTTCCTTAAGAGTGCCCGTAATAACCAGGCAAGTAATAGAGCTGCCGGGGATCCTTGGTTCTCTCAGGTCGCTCAACTGGAGAGGAACGGCCTGTTTTGCCGATATAGACGGCACGATAATGCAAGCCGTAAATCCTCATGAAGTTCACAGGCCAAACTATCTCTGCAACAGGCCTCTTGTGGAAATAGCCCGTTTTGCGGAAACAGCCAGATTCGGGTTTGTTTCAGCGGCGGACCTTACAACCCAGTATGCAAGAGTGATCGCCCCTCTGAACGAGCACTTAAGAGCTTCAAAAAAGATAAGGTTCATGCAGAACATAGCTCTTTCATCCAACAGAGGAGCAATGGTGGCGGTATTCGACCCAAAAGGCCGTGAATTGGAGGATATCACCAGACAATATCATAAAGAACACGGAATAGATCCTGCTGATTACCCAGCTCTAGAAGAAGTCCTGAATAAATGCGTCGACCAGTGGATAAAAGATGCGAACTATAAAGGAAAGATAGGTTTTGAAGTAAGGCCTATTCCTTCGGGTTTCGGTGTCGATCCGGGGAACAGAAAGATCCCGGCGATAGGATACCCGCCTGATTTTCTTGTGGCACAGATCGGCGTCAGGCCTTTCCCGAAAGGAACTTCCGCAAGAGAAGACGTGATCTCAATGATCCAGGCCATTTTAAGGAATACCGAACTGGAAGATAAATACAGGTTCGCAACCGGCGGAGGAACGACTATAGATGTGAACAGGGCCGGAATAAATAAGCAATCCGGGATATTGTGGCTTATGGATTACTGGGGAATTCCATGTGATCCGCTGAAAAGCCTTGATGATCCGGGATGCATGCCGGTACTCGGCCTTGGAGACGAATACCAGATAAAAGCCGACAGAGAAGGCCAGCCTTCCCTGGGGGGGGACATGAGCATGCTCGAGATCCCTAATCTGTTAGGCCTTGCAGTGAATAACGATCCGAGAAGCATAGATAGTGTGCTCAATTTCTGCCACGACACTCCGACCGCAAGAAGGATAATCCCTCTAGGTTCAGGGCCCGCGGCAACGCTTAAGTTCATGATATGGGCAAATAACTCCAAGACCCTTCCGGGAACAAGGATCGATGACATGCCCGTTACACGGAATAAAGAAGTGGATATCCCTAAAGGTCTGTCTGATTTTGTTTCGACAGCAAGAGAAGAAGGCATCTTAGTTGTAAGCGGGAGCATGCTAACCGGGTTCAGACACGGAAAAGATGTAATAGATTCGGCTCAATCCGATCCCACTCTTGAAAATATACTGACTCTTATTCAGAAAGGCATCCCTGTTGTAGTGGCCAGCGGGGGCGATCACGGGACAAGGATAAAACCGATATTTCAAGCCCTCAAAGAAGCTCTTGCCAGGATGAATGCCGTCACCGGCGCGGAACCTATATCTGCAGCCGTTTTGGAAAATCTGCTTTTTTATTCTAACGGGGGAACGATCAAAGCCGGGATATCAGGGTCCGATATAATCGTGGATGAGTCCTATTTACAGAGATTCCTCTTCGATGAAAAAAACGCGCATAAGATCGCCAAAGCACTGGAGTCAATAGCACAAGTGTACAACCGCACCTTCGAAAAAGAGCACCGATTGGAATACGCTTTCAAAAGAGCCGGGGTAGATACCAGGACTTACCCGACTCAAATATCCCTGACCCCTTTACTCATCGGCAACAGAGGATGGGTGCGGCAGAGATTTCTTGAAGCCGCAAATACAAACGGATTCCCGCAGGTAGAGATGCATTTTGGCGGATATTCAATGGATATAACAAAAAAAGGGGTAAACAAAGGCGGAATAATCGATGATTGCCTCGGACATTTTTCGGGATTAGAACAAAAAAGGAGAAGTATCTTGTACATCGGCGGTGAATTCTACTTTCATCTGGACCATACCGGCATACCTTTAAGCGGAATAGACATGGAGATATTCCGGGCACAGAACCGCGATGCCATAAATTGCGTAATAGCTCTGACAAATAATCAGGATGCGATACCCGAACACCCCCAGATACTCCGCGGCGGATCGGGAGTCCCCGCATTGATACAATGGCTCAAATTCCTCAACGAAAACGTATAACTGAAATCTTTGTCCGGATTTATCGAAATATCTATGTATGGGAACAACAATATTACATCCTGTGGTCGGGCTGGGCGGGACGCACGTCCGTTACGTGCATGCAGAAAGAGCTGTTGCCGGGAAAAGGTTCTCAGGAATGCCGACTATTATAGGCGATCCTGTAAGGCTTAAATGCGTAAGGAATAATGCGGGCGTGGACCTTAAAGGAACGCTCGATCTTGTGGCAAAAGGGATAGGGACCTCTATGCCGGCAGGAGTCACCGAATTCGTCGGCATAGATGCCCCCGGGGCCTGGCAGGAGAACGGGCTCCCCTATCTTGGCACGACCCCGAACATCCCTGACCTTGATTCCTACAATTTTGCAGATCAATTCCCGAAGATGCTCGGCCCAGGGTGGAAGGCAACGGTGAACAACGACGGTGTTGCCAGTGTTCTCGCAATATCTCAAATGCTTCTGATGAACCTTGATAAATTCCCGGAGATACAGGCATTATTGAGCGAAGAGAATGCGGGATTGGCAGGATTTGTACCCGGCACAGGTTTCGGAGCCGGAGCTTTCCGCGTGAACCAAATGCTGGCAAAACCTGTGCCGGGCCCTCAGCAGTTCTTCGACATTATGCTTTGGGAAGGCCCGGATTTCCTTAACTGCGGCTGGATCACACCGGAAACGGCCTGTGCAGGGACAGGCTTCAAGTTCCAGGCGGAAAGAAGCCTGCTTGGAGAAAGATATCCGGAAGAAAAGATCACGGGTAATTTCATACGAAAACTGGCTTTTTTGAACGATCCAACGACCGCCAGGGAAGAAAGAATAGTGGCTTTGGACATATACAGGAACGCCGCGAAAGGCCTGGCAGAAACAATGAAGCTAACTTATTCAGGCGGAGAACCCGGAAGATCGAGAAAAGCGGTAGTAAATACTCCAAATGACGTGGAATATGACTTCTGGGAAAACGTACAGGGAACCAGAGTCTTTATCCTCGGAGGCTGGCTGACCGATCCTTCGGTGAAAGGCTTCATTTCAAAAGGACTCACAAGTGAACTTGAAGGATTTGAACCGAAGCTCATCCCCGTATTCGCGGATGAGATACCGGGGGTCAGAGAAATGATAGCAAGCGATACTACGGAATTGATAGGAGCTTCCCTTTTGATGCCGGAAGAATACGCGAAGGGATAAAAACACAATGCCTCGGATTGTCTTGAACAACGTGAGGACTTTAGAGCTTGATCAGATGGCGGCAAGAGCCATCTGCGACCCGCAGGCCCGCGCGCGGCTTTTCGGCATGATAGCCCCTCTCGACAGGCCCGTTAATTCTCTTGTCACAAAAATAGAGAACGATCTCAGGAACGGATATGTTTACGGATATCATTATGTTCCGGAAGGAATGATGTTCCGCGGACTGAACACCGGCCTGAAAAGAGTGTTCGGGAAAGGATGCCTTGAACAAAGCCAGCTAAGACGGGATAAAAGAGGTCACTTTTTCGCTTTGAACATAAAATGGGCAGCGGGACATGCTTTCGACACTCCGGAAGACAAAGACGGGCTGTTGCTTGGGACTTCACATCACATGGCCAATATTTGGGCGGCCAAAGGATATCTGGACATAGTTGAAGATATCGGAAAATTCTCACTTGATACAGAGATGAGGGTTTATGCCAGCAGGAAGGAGCCTGATATCCCCCTGGAGGACATGGACGCGTTCATTATGCTGGAAAGATCCGAAAAAAAGCTCCAAAAACTCCTGGGAAGGATTCCCGAAAGGATCCGTGGATTCGTGAGCGATCGCGTATTCATGGTACCGCCGCAAAAAGATAGAGATACCGATATAGAAGTGCATGCCGCGCAATACTGTCTTTCGCACGGCGTCCCTAAGCATCCCGAGAAGGAAATAGAAAAAGACCTGTTCACCCTGTTATTCTGGGAAATGCAGAGGAATTTAATTGCGTTCTCCGATCCTTTGCCTCATACTATTCAAAATCCTATGAGATCATTCCCCGAATCTCTACAGGCCATACGGCAAGTCATAGGCGCAGACCCGGGAAGCTGGGGAAAACAGGACTCGGAATGTTTTGACCCGCTCGGACTGATAGATTACCTGATAAAGACCGGCCGGACACAGGCAAATTAGCGTTTTTTGGGAAAACAAAGATCGCTGAAATTTCAGCGGATATTTGACGATAGAAAGATAGAGCAAAAAATAAGCTCTGGAAAAAGGAGAAAAAAGATGGCGATTCAAACAGGCGGAATGAGGACAGCACCAAGTCAATTTAACGCTAGGAGTTTGTACTGGAACGGATTTCAGGCCCCGGTCGTTGACATGGTAGGAAGAAAATTCATCGCAGAGACCGGAACTGGAGGTTTGAGGGTGATTTGTCCGGCAAGGGCCGCCCAGGTAATGGACGATATATACACAGGCAAAGTCAGAATACCGGAAACACTTGATATCCCCAGGGTTGATGCGGCTACCGCAGACAGAATAAGACAAGACATAAAGGCATTGGGAAGCCCTCTTACGCTCAAACTTTCACAGAGACTTTTTGATATGCGTTCTTCGTACGACCTCAGAGCAATGGCTGATCTCGTATACGCACACCACGCAAGAAGCGGATTCGGCATATCCACCGAGGATATGACCGATCCCACAATGACAAAACTTCTGAATCTTCCGGGCTGTTCGATACTTGGCTGTGATTTTGGTCCGACATTTGAAGTGACCGCCTCGGAAAAAGAGGACAAGATAGTATATGACGCCGGAAAATTCGTATCCGGAGAACAAGCATCATTTGACAGAACTACAGACAGCTTCAGGCTCGATAAAAGGGGCATGGTAGAAATATCCAAGAACGGCGGTCCTTACAAACCGGCCTCACTGCCTTATGTATTCGCTTATCTGTTCGACAAAGCCGGACTGTCAGGATTAACCCTGCACATGACCGACTATAACCCTCTTACGGCGCTCGGCGGAATGGGAATGTCAAACCTTCTGGTGTTCAGCACTCTTTCAAACCTTCACTTTCTCCTGAATACGGGAGCCGACACCGGAACAATATTCAGCCAGGGGGGATATACCGAAAAATTCAAATTCGACAGGGAAACCGGTTTCCAGGAAGCCCAGCAGGTAGCTTCCGGCGGACATTTATTGATCGCCAACGCTCCCGGCATATTCGGGGGCATCGCAAGAAGGCTGGACCTTGGAGCCCATCATCAGGCCATTAAAGACAACATGCATCTGGTCCTTGCAAACAGGCCCGCGGAGAACATACAGAGAGCTCCCATAAACTGGACCTGGTGCCTGCAGGCCGCTGATCCGGCATTTGAGAACGTTTATATAGACCAATTCAATATCACCGGAAGAGAGGTTGCTCCTTTCATCAGAGCCGCCAACGGAGGCCCTCTTGATTTCAGCGATGTCGCCCAGGCTTACAGGGAACATTCCATAAGAAGATGGAAATGCTGCCCGGCATATCACGGGAACGAACAGCAGAAAGCCTTTATAGACGGCGTGCATGACAGAGCCGGAGCTGCCTTCCCTCTCGGTGAAGGCGGAGAAAAAGCCGCTATGCTAGTCCAGCTTGATCCGGAACAATATTCCGGCCTGGGACTAAAACATTTGACGGCGGAAGATGCGGCCCAGACAACCGGGTTCATAACAGGAGAGATAGGCTACAATCTTCTGGACAATGCACCTGTATACGGTAAAGGATATGAGGATCTTGCCGAAACAGGGAATTACGGATTTGCCAGGCCTCCTC
>CALFCX010000116.1 GCA_937950635.1 uncultured bacterium | reverse complement strand
GACCACCGAGATCTACACTCTTTCCCTACACGACGCTCTTCCGATCTCACGGGACTGGGTCTTGCTCTTTATGGGGAAAGGTTTATCGAATGCGGCCTGCCGGACATCGGATTGGACAGCCGCGAGATATTGCGGATCTTCGGACAGGCCGGTGTTGACCCGTTCGAAAGAAAGATACCTGATGAGGTATTAAGGCTGGCTTCGATTATCGGAGGACTTCCATCCAGGAACCTGCTGCGCGGTATAGACTTTTTATTCGATATCAAAAGGAACGTCTATGCTCTCGAATGCAACTCGGTCCCGGGCCCCCCGGGTGAGCGCATGTGGGCCGATATGACGGGCACTTCCGCCCCGTCCGGACATAAAGCTCTTATGGACCTGGAAGTTGATATTGCCGCTAAGCTGATAGCAGGGGTGATAAAAGAATCTCGGGGTTGATCTTAACTCGCTATCCTATGTTATACCATCCCCTGATCAGCAGATGAAGGTCATGCTGATCGAATTTCCCTATGCTCCAACGGTCAAACTCGCATCCGCCCGGAAGATGCTCTGCAAACTGCTCATGCAGATGCTTTGCGATCGGCCACAGGTGTCGGTAGGGATTGCCCCTGCCGCTTAAACTTGGATGCTGCACATCACAGACAAAGCGCATATCGCGCAGAGTTACTTCATCCACAGAATCGGCACCTTCTACCGAGACGCCTTGCAGTCTCATTGTGCCTTTCAGAGACAAAGGGCTCCCCGCTTTTGCCACGGAATTTACATCCATAAAGGTAAAGCCGGCTCCCGGACCGCTCTGATCAAAGACAAAACCTAATCTTGGGGTAACATCTTCCGGAAATACGAAACTGCTCGTTAAAAAAGAGAACCTTTGTACGGCATTGGCCTGTCCGAGCACATATCTGATAAAAGCTCCTGCATTAGATCTTGTAAGCTGTGCCGGAAGACCAAAAGAAGGAGGCTCGTAAGTATTATCATACGAAAAGATATTGCCGTCACATCCCATATTCATTTTTTCTTCAAAGCCAAAACCGTTTGCCCTTAATGAATCGGCCAGTTCATCCACAAAGCAGCCAATGGACGGATACTCATAGATATCGGCTACCATCCTTTGGAGCGCAGGTTTATAAGCCAGAGTAAAGGCTCCCTGATATCCCGAATCTTTTACCGGACGGGGATATCTGCCTTTATCCAATACGGCATCGGCACAGCTTACGGGGATACCGGACCGGTCAGGGCTTTTATAGGCGGCAAGAAAAGTATTTCCTGACCTCACCGCGTCGCACACCGGTCTCATGTTCGCGCCGTTAAGAACAAAAGGTCTTTGTACTGTGAATACCGGCATATAAGTTCTCCTTTTATTTGGAAATTGCGTACAATCCCTTATCGGATGTTTTTTAAGAATATTTCACGAAAAAAACGGTATCGCGGAAGGGACTTACTTCGAGAATTCCGTGGTTATATTGATCTTGCCAGAACTGGAAATAGGCGAATTGAACGTTATCCCGGCGGCTTTGGCGGTAACGCTGCCTGCAACGCGGTAATCGAGACTGGCTTTCCCCTTGAGCAGGTCTGGGAATATCTCGGCGGTCGTTCCCAGGATGTTCCCGAAGCTGAAATAGCCCTTTACCGAGAACATCTGCTTCCCGCGCGGCTCAAGCGTTATCCCGCCTCCGGACTGCGTGGCTATTTCTTTTTCGTTTATGAAAAGCTTTGCATCGTAATGGTCTATGCCTATCTGTATCGGGTTGGGATTGTAAGCTTCTATGGATATCTCAAGCGTGGCGCCGCTCGGGTTGGCATCTATTATCCTTATTCCCGCGAATTTCATCTCAGGCGGCTTTAAGGCCGTGTCCAGGCAGCCGCCAACGAAAAAGGCGGACATGATCACGAAACTTATAAGCAAAAAACTATGTTTTTTCATATAAAATTGGAGACGGGGGGGGTTGAACCCCCGACCTGTCGCCGCGGCGACCGTTCTACCATCTCAACTCTTTAATAGCTTAAAATTGGAGGCACGCGGATTCGAACCGCGGACCTTCTGCTTGCAAAGCAGACGTTCTACCAACTGAACTATGCCCCCAAACAAAGTAATAAGGAGTAAGGAATTAGGAGCAAGGTGGATTGATCATCATAATCTATTCAACCTTACTCCTTACTGCTTCTTCCTTACTACTTTGTAATGGGCCCAGGTGGACTCGAACCACCGACCTCGCGATTATCAGTCGCGTGCTCTAGCCAGCTGAGCTATGAGCCCATATTTTTTATTATAACATCAAGAAATCTTATTCTCGACCATTTCGAGAGTATCGTAAACTTCTTTTGCGCGCGAGACCACGCTCTGGGGAAGGCCTGCGAGTTTTGCGACATGGATGCCGTAGCTTTTGTCCGCCGGGCCGTCCACGATCTTATGGAGAAAGATGATATTATCGCCCTCGTCCTTGACCGACACATTCACGTTCTTTATGCCTTTGAATTTCTCGGGAAGGCTGGTAAGTTCGTGGTAATGCGTGGCAAAAAGCGTTTTTGCGCCTATTTTTGAATGTATATGCTCCGCGACTGCTTTGGCTATGCTCATGCCGTCAAACGTCGCCGTGCCCCGCCCTATTTCATCTATCACTATAAGGCTGTCCTTTGTGGCGTTGTTCAATATGTTGGCGGTCTCAAGCATCTCCACCATAAAAGTGGACTGCCCCGCGTACAGGTCGTCAAACGCTCCCACCCTGGTGAATATTCTGTCTACCACCGGCACCTGAGCCGACGAAGCCGGGACAAAACTGCCTATCTGCGCGAGCAAAACTATCAGCGCCGCCTGCCTCATATAAGTGGATTTTCCGGCCATGTTGGGTCCGGTGATGAGAAGGAACCTGCCGTTATCGTCCATCAAAGTATCGTTGGGCACGAAAAGATGCCGGCCGAGAGTTTTTTCGGCCACGGGATGGCGGCCGTCCTTGATCACAAGAGCGCCTTTATCGCTGATCTTGGGCCTTTTATAATCTTCGCTTACCGCGACATTGGCCAGCGACAGCAGCGCGTCTATCTGTGCTATGCAGGAGGCCACTTCCTGCAGGTCCAAAGAAAATTCCGCCACTTTGTCCCTTACCTGACAGAAAATGGAATACTCCATCTCGACGCTGCGCTCCTGGGCGTTGAGTATCATGGATTCTTTGTCCTTGAGGTCGGGAGTGATAAAACGTTCGCAGTTGACCAGCGTCTGTTTTCTTATATAATCCTGCGGAACGTATTTCAGATTGGACGAAGAAACCTCTATGTAATAGCCGAATACTTTTGTAAAACCGACCTTTAGCGACTTTATCCCCGTGCGGCGGCGCTCTTCTTCTTCAAGCCCTGATATCCACTCTTTGCCTTTGAGCGAGGCTTCTTTCAGTTCGTCCAGCTCCGCGCTGTACCCCTGCTTTATAAGCCCGCCGTCCTTGAGCGCCAGAGGAGGGTCATCGGAGATCGCTTTGTCTATTAGAGAGCGAACCTCTTCCATGTCCTTGAGACCGGACAGGCTTTTTATCAGCTTAGAAGAGCATTTTTTGAGCATCGATTTGACGGCCGGAAGTTTTGAGAGCGATTCCTTAAGCGCCGCCAGGTCCCTGGCCCCGGCGGATGCGGAAGATATCTTGCCCGTCAGGCGCTCTATATCGCGTATATCTTCCAGGGCGTCCTCCATGTCGCGCCGCAGGAGCTGGTCGCTGAAAAACTCCTCCACGGAATCAAGCCGCTCTTCTATAGGGCCTTTTTCTCTCAGCGGGAAAAGTATCCAGCTGCGCAGGAGCCTGGCTCCCATCGGAGTCTTTGTCCTGTCCAGTATCCAAAGCAGGCTGCCTTGAAAAGACCGGTCCCTGATCGTCTGCACCAGCTCCAGATTGCGCCTGGTGGCCGGGTCGATGTGCATAAAGTTGTCCAGACTGTACTTTTTGATGCTGTTTATGTGAAAGAGCTTTACTTTCTGCGTTTCTTTGAGATAATCCACCGCGGCCGAGGCCGCGCAGAGCGACAGCTCGCTCCCGCCGAAACCGAAAGCCTCAAGCGACGAGAAAGAAAAATGCCTCAGCAGCTTTTCCTTGGCCAGCTGCACGTCGAAGATGTCCTTGAGATTGTACGGAGTATAATGTATCCCCTTTGCTTCAAAAAAACTTTTGAGCCAAGGGTTCTTTTCCAGAGCTTCGGGAAACACCAGGACCTCGGCCGGAGATATCCTTTCTATCTCGTCGGATAAAAGCCTTGTCCTGTCGCCACCTTCAATGTCCAGGGCCTTGAACTCTCCGGTAGATATATCTATGAAAGCCAGCGAAGCTTTGTCCGGCGAAAAAGCCAGAGACATAAGATAATTGTTGGCCCTTTCGTTGAGCATCGCTTCTTCAAGCACGGTGCCCGGAGTGATTATCTTGATAACGTCCCTTTTTACGATGCCTTTGGCCAGCGCGGGATCTTCGGTCTGCTCGCAGATAGCCACCTTAAATCCGCGCGAGATAAGCTTTGAGATATAAGGCTGCACGCTGTGAAAAGGGACTCCGCACATGGGAGAGCGTTTTTCTCCCTGGCCGCGGCCGGTGAGCGTTATCTCCAGCTCTTTGGATGCGATCAGCGCGTCGTCGCCGAACATTTCGTAAAAATCGCCCAGGCGGAAAAAAAGCAATGCGTCGGGGACCTGTTCCTTCAGGGCGCGGTACTGTTTCATCATGGGAGTGAGGTCGGACACTTTGCTACTTCCTTATCTCCACCTTAAGATTGTTCTCGAGCGCGGACAAGATCTTTTCGTGGACAAAATTGACCTCTTCGTCAGTGAGGGTCTTTTCTTTTGAGCGGTATATCACGCTGTACGCCAGGCTTGTTTTGTCCTTGCCGGCATAACGGTCGAAAAGCTCTACCATCTCGATAAGGCTTCCGCCTTCGGACAATATGAGCTCTTCTATATCTTCGTGCGTCAGGCCGGCAGGGATATACATCGCGATATCCCTTCTGATCGACGGGAATTTCGTAAGTTCGAGGTTCCTTGAAGTTTCCGGGACCACGGAATTCAGGTGGTCCATGCTTATCTCGAACACGTACACCGGTTTGTGCATATCAAAATTTGCGGATATAGCGCCCTTGACCTCTCCGACAAATCCTATCTTTCCGCCTTTGTAGAATATCTCGGCGCCTTTACCTTCGGTGATCCTTATGTCTGCGGACGGAAGATACTCCATGCAGCACGCTCCGTAAAGGTCGAAAATATCGTCCACGATCCCTTTAAGGAAGTAAAAATCCTCTTTGATGCGGTCTTTTTCAACTATCCCCTTGAGCACCGACCCGTACAAAAGGCCGCTGACCACTTGTTTTTCTTTCAAGCCGGCTGCGTTCTTTGAAAATACCGCGCCCACTTCAAAGAGCGCCGCGTTAGCGGCCCCGCGGTTTATGTTGTACTGCGCGGCTTCAAGGAGCCCGGGGATGATCGACGTGCGAAGATGTGTCATCTCTTCTATCAAAGGATTGGCTACTTTTACCGCCGAAGAGATATCGAGGCCGGCTTTTTTGAAAAGAGTTTCTCCGGTCATTGAATACGTTTTCGCCTCCAAAAAGCCCAGCGAAGCGAGCCGCTGTTTGAGCAGGCGCTCCTTTTTGAGGGCGGACAGCACCTTGTCGTCTTCGGCGCTTTCCGTCCTAATAAAGGTGAAGGTCTCGCCTATTTTGTCGAACCCGTGCAGTCTGGCAAGCTCTTCTATCAGGTCTATTTCACGTTCTATGTCCCCGGCTCTCCAAGACGGCACCGTCACATCAAGGTCGGCGCCGCTTTCGCGCACTTCAAAGCCCAGGTTCTTAAGCAGAGACACCGCTTTTTGTTTGGGGATCTCTATGCCCAGCACTTTTGACACACGGCTGAGGCGCAGTTTTACTGAAGCGGGTTTTCTTTCGCCGGACTTTACGTCAACGGATCCCTTAGCCGCGGAGCCTCCCGACAACTCCGCCATAAGGGCGGCCGCGCGGTCCAAAGCGCTCTGAACGCCGGCAAGATCCACGCCCCGTTCGAACCTGACGGAAGCTTCGGTCCTTATTTTTAGGTTCTTGGACGTTCTGTTGACCGAAACGGGAGAGAAAAAAGCGCTTTCAAGAAGGATGTTCTTTGTACCGGGATTTATCTCGCTGTTGCCCGCCCCCATTATTCCGGCTATTGCCACGGCTTTTTTAGCGTCGGCTATGACGAGATCGTCCTTTGAAAGCTGCCTTTCGACCCCGTCAAGCGTTGTTACCTTTTCACCGCTTTGGGCCCGCCGGACTATAATTTTCGCGCCTTCAAGCAGGTCAAGGTCAAAAGCGTGCAGCGGCTGGCCGAGCTCCATCATGACATAGTTGGTAACGTCCACGATATTGTTTATAGGCCTGACGCCCGCGTCAAGCAGGCGTTTTTGCATCCACGAAGGGGAATCGGATATTTTTACGCCTCTGATAACGCGCGCCATATATCTGGGACAAAGGTCCGCGTCCTTCACCTCGACCGAAGCATATTTTGAGACCGGTTCGCTTGATTCCTTCAAAGCGATCTTCTGCGGCTTCATTTTTTTGTCTAGCGCGGCGCACACTTCCCTGGCAATGCCTATAACGGACAGGCAATCGCCCCTGTTGGGCAGTATATCGACCTCTATGACATTGCCGGATACCGAAGAGACTTCGGTGCCTGACATGGAAATAGCTTCCGCCACTTTAGCGGCAGGCTCGTTCAGGTCGACAAATTCTTTTAACCAGTCATATGGTATCTTCATTAAAATTGCCTCAAAAACCTGATATCGTTCTCAAAGAACATCCGAATATCGTTTATCCCGTATTTCAGCATCGCTATGCGCTCGATACCCGCGCCGAAAGCAAAACCGCTCACTTTCTCGGGATCATATCCGACCGCTTTAAACACGTTGGGATCCACCATTCCAGAGCCGAGTATCTCGAGCCAGCCGGTATTTTTGCAGCTGCGGCAGCCTTTGCCGTTGCAGATAAAGCATTCCACATCGACTTCGGCAGAAGGTTCGGTAAAAGGAAAATAGCTCGGCCTGAAGCGGACTTTCCTGTCCTTGCCGAACATTTTTTTGAGAAAAGCGGACAATGTTCCCTTAAGGTCTGACATGGTAATATTTTCGCCCACAGCCAGCCCTTCCACCTGATGGAACACGGGAAGATGCGTCACATCGGGCGCGTCGCGCCGGAAGACCTTTCCCGGCGATATCACCGCGAAAGGCGGTTTGTTCCTTTCCATGAAGCGCACCTGTACCGGGGACGTGTGGGTCCGGAGCAGATCTCCGCCGTCCAGATAAAAGGTGCTCCACATGTCCTTTGAAGGATGATGGGCGGGAATGTTGAGCGCCTCGAAATTGTAATAATCGGTCTCTATCTCCGGCCCCTGCGCTATCGCGTACCCCATGGAAACGAATATATCTATGAATTCATCCATCACCTGGGTGATCACATTGGTCCTGCCGGAACTTATTCCTTTGCCTGGAATGGTGACATCCAGAGAGGAAGGGTCTTTTTTCGCTATATCCCTGCCGAACTGTTTAAGTTTTTCCTCCAAAGCGGCTTCTATCCTCGATCTCAGGTCGTTGAGCGCCGCGCCGAAAGAACGTTTTTCTTCCGGGGAAAGCTTTCCTATATCGGAGAACATGGCCGCTATCTCGCCTTTGCGGCCGAGGTATTTGAACTTGAACGATTCGGCTGACTTTGCGTCCTTTACAAGGGACAGTTCGGAAAGCGCCTGTTGTTCTACGCCGGATATCTTTTCCATGATTTTATGGATACATTATAGCAAAAACAGCGCTGAGGCGCTGAAGTCAGGAAATGTTTGTCTTCAGCTCTTCAGTGCTCTCTGCCTCACCGCCTCGAACATTATGACGGCGGCCGCTGCCGCTGCGTTAAGCGACTCGATGTTGCTGCTCACGGGTATAGTGATCGCTCCGTCGCAAAGGCATCTAACCTCCGGTCTCACTCCTTTTCCCTCGCTGCCTATCACTATCGCGAAACTTTTTCTGAGATCAACCGAAAAAAGGCCTTTTCCGCTTTCAGGTTCGGCGCAGAATATCCTGAAACCCAGAGATGAAATGTATTTAAGTATGTCGCCCATGTTCTCGCCGGCGATCACGGGTATATGGAACAAAGCTCCGCCGGTAGAGCGCACGGTCTTGGGATTATAAATATCGGCACTGTCAAAAGACGTGATCACGGCGCCGCAGCCCGCGGCCGCGGCCGTTCTGATGATCGTGCCGAGATTCCCCGGGTCCTGGATGCCGTCGCACACCACTATCGTCTGCCCGCCGTCTTTTTTCATGTCCCGGCGCGAATAAGAGAATTTCGGGATGACGCCCAGAACGCCCTGATCGTTCTCGGTGTCCGACAGTGTTCTCATAGTGCGCGCGTCAATAAAGAAAGACGGTATGTCCTTTTCCTCGATGGCGGAAATGATCTCTTTGGGAGCTTTTTCGGAAAACACCGCGAATTCGAACCCGGACCCGCTCTTTATGGCCTCGTCAGCCAGATGAGGGCCTTCTATGATGAAAAGCCCGTGCCTGTCCCGGTATTTTTTTTCTTTAAGCTGTTTGATCAGCTTGATGTGCCTGCTGTTCTTGCCTATTTGCATGGCAGCTATAATTATAACTCCGCAAAAACCTTGCGGCAAGGCTGGCACGGTGATAGAATTACTTTACTATTATGGGTTTAGTGTACGCAAAAAGGCCTCTTTTACTTCCGGCGATCGCGGGCGCGGTACTAATATTGGCCGGACAGCTCTTTGCGGCCCTTCCGGCAGCCATCGTCTCGGCGGAAGTAGACCCGTCAAGCGGATATTTTATGATGTCCTACTCCTCCGACGGAGGGAACACCTGGACAAAACCTTACTGGATAACGAAGAACGGGAACAGCGTAACAGATCATAAGATATCCACTGCCGAAACCCCTCCCGCCGTTGTCTGGGCGGAAACCGCCGGAGACATACAAAAGGTCTTTTACCTTTCGTCCGGCGGGCTCATTACAGAGCTT
>CALFCX010000115.1 GCA_937950635.1 uncultured bacterium | reverse complement strand
AAGCCATGGCATGCGGATGTGTCCCTGTTGTGGGCGATCTTGAGTCCACGAGAGGATGTTTTAAGGATGGCGTGAACGGAAGAATGGTCCCGGTGACCGATGTCGCGGCGCTGTCACGCGCCATTACGGATCTGCTCGGGAATGAAAAGACGATGACAGAGATTAAAGCGAATAATCTTAATTATGCAAAAGAGTCTTTTGATCAGAACATGTGGATGTCTAAAATGAAAGGCCTTTATCTGGGAGCGGTCAATGAAAGAAAATAAGCTCATAACAGCTCTTTTTGCCGCTATGGGGGCGGCCTTGGTCTTGTCCCTGTCGACCAATAATTTTCTTTGGTTCTTAATATTCCTGCTGATCAATTGTGTCCTGGCTTTTAAATATAATAAGTACTATTTCTTTGTATTCCTGGTTTACGCCGCTTTTAACTATTATTACTCATATCTTGTGCCCAGAGGCGCGTGGCACGAGACATTCCTTCAAAAGACTATAAAGGACCTTTTCGCGATGTTCATTTATGTCGCGTGGTCTTTCGAGATGCTGATAAGGAAGAGAATATCTTTCCTTAAGACGGGCGTGACAATCCCTTTGATGATGTTCATTGCCCTGGCTTTTGTCGGGCTTGTACGGTCCGTGCCGGACAGCCTTTTTCTTGGACTCGCGGGTTTCAGGAACCTGGTCTTGTTCGTTCCGATGTTCTTTGTGACCGCTTATTACATAAAGAGCAAAAAAGACATTTCAAATATGTTTAGCGTGCTTTTTTGCGTGGGCGGTGTAGTCGCTGCGCTTGGGATATTCGAGTTCTTCTTCAGCCCCGTGACAGCGGAGAAGGCGCTTTTTGAAAGTTTCGGAGGCATCTTCTTTCGGCGAATAACTTCTACAATGCTGTATCCCGGCAATCTTTCTATGTTCATGGTAGTGCTCAGCGTCTCATTATACGGGCTTTATTCCAGGGGTGTGTATTTCGTAAATAAGAACATTTCCAGGCTGTTCTTGTCCTTATATGTGTTCACCGCTTTTTTAACATATGCCAGGTCCGGGATAATAATGCTGGTGATCGCGGCAGCCTATATACTCTGGAAGAACAGGAAATATAAGACGCTCTTCACTTCGGCGGTGATATTGGTTGTCCTTACCGCCGGGCTTTATATGATAGTTCCTTCAGCTATATGGAGATATGCCAGATTCATCGACCAATTCACCGCGGACCGCTCTGTCTCGGAGCGTACGGGGCTATGGACAAAACCTCTGGAACTCGCGGAGAAGAACCCGTCCATTATATTGACAGGGATAGGCATAGATAAGGTCGGCACTGTCGCTACCGCCGCCAGGTTTGACGAAAAAGATAGCGGGCCGGAATTCATACAAACCGACAACTATTACTTGCAATTATTTCTTTCAATGGGCCTTTTTGGGGCCGTATTTTTTATATCGGTATTGATACTGCTGTTCTGCGAAAGCGATATCGCTTATAAAACTTCCAGGGACGAATATTTGAAAGCAGTATCTTTGAGCCTGAAATCGGTAGTTCTGGTCTATATGATGGCGGGGATGGCAGGCAGCGTTTGGGAGACTTTCCCTAACAGCATGTATTTTTGGGCGCTTATGGGATTGATCCCGTCGGTAAAAAGGCTTTCTAAAGAAGAAAAGGGCGGTTGATGAAAAGGATGCACGATTGCATAGTGATATCGGATTTCAATTCAGGGACATTTTCCGGGCTTCTTAATAATGATCCTGGATCCCCGGAAATAAAAGTAGTTGACACGCCTTTCGACCAAGTGGAAAGGGTCTTGACGGATCCGGGCATGGACTGCTGGAAAAGCAAGCCGGATATCGCTTTTGTCTGGACCATGCCCGAAAAGATATCTCCTTCTTTTGGCAAAGCGATAGATATGGGAAAGACCGATATCAATGATGTGCTTGAAGATGTGGACCGTTACTGTGCCATGGTGATCGCCGCCTCTAAACGCGTAAAATATATGTTCCATCCTGCATGGCTTTTCCTTTCCGGAGCTAAAGCGAGTGGATTAGCGGATATGAGACATAACAGCGGAGTGTCCGATATCCTTATGCAGATGAATCTGAGATTGAACAAGCGTTTGAGCGAGACAGACAATATATATGTCTTGGATTCCCAGAAATGGGTCAATGCCGCCGGGATTAAAAAAGCATATAACCCTAAATTATGGTATATGGGGAAGATCGCTTTTGGCAGCGAGGTCTTTAAAGCCGCAGTGAATGATCTTAAGACAGCTATTGTTTCCTTATCCGGCGGGTCTAAAAAAATTATCATACTTGATCTTGACGATACTTTATGGGGAGGGATAGTCGGCGATGCGGGCTGGGAGAACATAACGCTAGGCGGACATGACGGAGAAGGGGAGTCCTTTGTTGATTTTCAGAAAAGTCTCCTTTCTTTGAAGAACAGAGGCGTGCTGCTGGCGGTCGTAAGTAAAAACGAAGAGAAGATAGCTTTGGAGGCTATAGAGAAGCATCCTGAAATGCGGATAAAGAAGTCTGACCTTGCCGGATGGAGAATAAACTGGGATGATAAGGCCAAGAACATTTCTGAACTTGTTTCAGAGCTGAACCTCGGGCTGCAATCTGTGGTCTTTATCGATGACAATCCAGCTGAAAGGGACAGGGTGCGGGCGGCTTTGCCGGAAGTGCTTGTCCCTGAATGGCCGGATGATAAGATGCTTTACAAACAGGCTCTTATGTCCCTTAATTGTTTTGACACCGCTGTTCTGAGCAAAGAAGACCTGATGAGGTCCGAAGATTATCTGCGCACAAAACATAGGGAGACACTGAAAAAAGAGGCCCCTTCGTTTGAGGAATGGCTAAAAAACCTGGGATTAAAGGTGAAGATAGAAGAATTCGGCGGTGCCAACGCCCAAAGGACCGTGCAGCTCCTTAATAAGACCAACCAGATGAACCTTTCTACAAGGCGTATGTCACAGCAGGAGATCGAAGATTGGTTAAAGGACGGCGATCGGAATATGTGGGTGTTCTCGGTATCAGACAGGCTGGGGGACTCAGGGCTTACAGGCATATTAAGTATCGAGTTGGACGGAGAGGACGCAAGGATCGTCGATTTTGTGCTTAGCTGCAGGGTCATGGGGCGACACGTGGAGGATGTAATGCTCCATAAAGCCGTGGGATACTCAAGGTCCGTTAAAGCCCTAAGATTGTCCGCAGAGTATCTGGAGACCCCCAAAAACAAGCCGTGTTATAATTATTTTTCAGGGCTAAGATTTTTCAAAATGAGAGGTGATAAGACCTTTGTGCTCGATCTTAAAGGTTCTTTCCCTGCTCCGGATAATATTGAAGTGATCGGATAATATATCTATGGAATTGGACTTTTTTGGAAAAGGGACGCAGTTCGATCATATAGGGATCGCCGTAAGGTCCATCGAAGATGTCACCAAGACGGATAAAAAAACGAAGGACGATACCCAAAAGGTGTGTGTGTCATTTTTCGATTCCGCGGGGGTGAGGTTCGAGCTTGTAGAGCCTGCTTGCGACAATTCCCCGGTCACGCGGTTATTGAAGAACAATCAAAGCCTTTATCATGTGTGTTTCAGGGTGCCTGATATAAATGCTTCAATAAAAGTATCAAGGAACAAAGGATTCCATCTGGTATCGGGACCGGTACCGGCAGCGGCCTTTGGCGGAAAAAAGATCGCGTGGCTTTTCAGCAAGACCCTGGGGCTTGTGGAGCTCGTGGAAAAATAAATAATGGCAAAAGCAAAATTCACCAAGACAAAGATAAGCGGGATCGTTACCGTCATTCCTCATATAAAAAAATGTATAGATGATGAGGTTGAACTTTTTGGGGGTGATGCCAAGCAGATCGAGAGGATCAAGAAGACGATTGGTCTTAATACCAGATATGTCAGTGATGAGAATACTACGACTGCCGATCTGTGCCAGGATGCGGCAAGTACTTTGCTAAAAGGCCTGAAGATGGACAGATCCGAAGTAGACGGGTTGATATTCGTTTCCCAGACCCCGGATTATTATTCCCAGCCGTTCACCGCGGCCTGTCTTCACGGCAAGATGGGGCTTCCCAAGGACTGTGCGGCTTTCGACGTGAACCTCGGTTGTTCCGGTTATGTCTACGGGCTTTGGCTGGCTAATATGATGGTCTCTTCGGGCACCGCCAAGAATGTTCTTTTGCTTGTGGGAGATACTACCACAAAAATAGTGAATCCGCGTGACAGAGCTACCGCCTCTCTTTTCGGGGATGCCGGAACGGCCACTATGATACAACGCTCGGATAAGGAGAGCCCTTCTTATTTCGTTCTCCATACAGACGGGAGCGGATGGGAACATATAATAGTCCCGGCCGGCGGCTGCAGGATACCGAGGACACCGGAAACCTCCGTCGAGGTCAAATATGAAGACGGTAATGTCCGCAGCAAAGAGAACCTTTATATGAACGGGGCTGAAGTTTTTACTTTTTCGGTAGGCGTGGAACCTCCTGCCATAATGGAGATGCTTGAATATTCCGGTAAAAAACTTGAAGACATCGACCATATATTTTTCCATCAGGCCAATAGATATATCATCTCGAATATAATGAGAAGGCTTAAGTTCCCTCTGGAGAAAGCGCCGGCCGATACGGTTGAAAAATACGGCAACCAAAGTTCCGCATCGATACCTTCGACCATCTGCGATACCATAGCGGACAAGGTTTCGTCGGGTAAAGAACAGGTGCTCATGTCGGGGTTTGGGGTAGGGTTTTCATGGGCGTCATGTGTCTTAACTCTGGAAAATATATTCTGCAAGTTCAAATTTTTCGGGGAATAGTCGGGACATAAGGAGCAGTTATGCCGAGAGCGAAGTTCACCAAAGCGAAGATACGAGGCATCGTCTCATCGATACCTCAGATAGAGAAAAGGATCGATGACGAAAAAGACCTTTACGGCGGCAATATAAAGCTGATCGAGAAAATAAAGAAGATGGTCGGATTGAATGTCAGATATGAGGCCGACAAATATACTACTACATCCGACCTGTGTGAGAACGCGGCAAATGAACTTTTAAAAGGCACCGGGTTCGACCGAAGCGATATAGACTGTCTCATATTCATAACCCAGACGCCCGACTATTTTCTTCCGGCCACTGCTTCGGTACTCCACAAAAAGCTCTGTTTAAATAAAGATTGCGCCGCTTTCGATATCACGCTCGGGTGTTCCGGATACGTTTACGGGTTATGGATGGCCTACTCTTTGATAGAAGCCGGCGGATGTAATAATGTCCTTTTGCTTGCGGGAGAGACCACCAGCAAAATAGTTCATCCAAAGGACAAGACGACCGTTCCTCTTTTCGGGGATGCGGGAACGGCTACGCTGATACAGAGGACGGAACAACCCAGTCCGTCGAGTTTTGTCCTGTACTCGGACGGTACCGGCTACGAAGCCATAATGATCCCAGCAGGGGCGTTCAGGATGCCAAAGTCCCCGGAGACCGCACGCGAGGTCCTTGATGATGACGGGAATCCGAGAACTCTCGAGAACCTGCATCTCAACGGACCTGATATATTCAGTTTTGCGATAAATGAGGTGCCAAGGTCCGTGGACGAGATTTTAAACTTCTCAGGAGTACCTAAGGAGAACATAGACGCTTTTATATTCCATCAGGCCAATAATTACATCACCGATAATATAGTTAAAAAAGCCTCATTGCCGCCGGAAAAGGTGCCCCTGATAATAGGCAAATACGGTAACCAGAGCCGCGCGTCCATACCTACGGCGATATGCGATCTCATACTTGGGGGCGGCGGCAAACGCTCTCTTACGGCGCTCTTGTCGGGTTTTGGGGTAGGATTATCGTGGGCGAACTGTATAATCGGGCTCGATGATATCTATGTTAAAATAAAAAAGTACGAAGGAGGTGCCGATAGATGAAAAAGTCCGAGCTTCTTGAAGAAATAAAGGACGCGCTGCAAAGGGAACAACCCATTGATGAATCCATGCAGCTCAGCGATAGCGAAGAATGGGACTCCCTGTCTACCCTGGCGATAATCTCATTCTACGACAGACTTTTCTCCAAGACGCTTAAGTTCAATGAAATAAATAAAGTGAAGACCGTATCAGACCTCGTCAACTTAGCTTCCGATAAGCTGGAGTAAAATGGCCAAATTTGAAAGATCGGATATTTTTCTTGTCACCGGAGCAAGTTCCGGCATAGGCCGGCAGACCGCTTTAAGGATAAATGAGCTTGGCGGATCCGTCATAGCCACGGCGAGAAGAGCCCAGAAGCTTGCCGATCTTAAAGAAAAAGCGACGCATCCTGATAGCTTGTTCATAGAAGAAAAAGACCTTTCAAAGGACCTCGACGACCTTCCTAAATGGGTCCTTTCCTTGTCAAAAAAATACGGGAAATTAAAAGGGGTAGTCATGGCTGCCGGGGTATGCCAGATATTTTCCCTGAAAGCGATATCGATACAGAAGACAAAAGAGCTCTTTGATATAAATTTTTTCAGCAATCTTGCCCTGGCAAAAGGTTTCTGCGATAAAAGAGTGAATATAGGCAGCGGAAGTTCCATGGTCTTTGTGTCGTCCGTCGGTTCAATGGTCGGGGAAGCGGGGCTTTCGGAGTACAGCGCTTCCAAAGGCGCCATAAATTCGGCTGTCAGGTCCCTTGCAATGGAGCACGGGAAACTTGGTATAAGGGTCAATTCGGTCCTTCCCGGTATCGTAAGGACCGAGATGATCGAGATGCTCGGCGACATTTACGACCAAAAATACCTTGATGAGATGTCGGCGAAATACCCCCTTGGCCTTGGCAATCCGCAGGATGTCGCGGACCCCATCTGTTTTCTTTTGTCGGACGAAGCGAGATGGATAACAGGCCAGAACATAGTGATCGACGGAGGGGGAAGTCTGTGACAAAAGAAGACATATTGAAAACGATATTTTCTGCCGTGGATGAGGTCAACCTCCAGCTTCCTCAGGAACACCGCATAAAGAAAGATCCTCAAGCGGACATATACAGCGAGAACGGCGGGCTGGATTCCTTAGGTCTTGTTAATTTCATAGTTGTTCTGGAAGAGAAGATAGGCGAGAATTTCGGCAAAACCCCGGCTTTAGCGAACGAAAGAACAATGTCTTTGAAGGATACACCGTTCAGGACAGCCGGTTCGCTTTCCGATTATATACTGGAAATCTTAGAAAATGCCTGATCCTCATAAGAAGATCCAAAAGATCCTGAATGCCACATCAAATATATTCAAATGCGGACCTTTTCTTTACGGGGACAATGAGGAATCCGATCTGTTGAGGTTCTGGACCGAAACTCATGATAAAGATGATCCGAGAGGAAAAGAGTATTTCGATTGGTTGTATAAAAAAAACCCGGCCGGCAAGGCTAATATATGGGTGGCCAGAGCCGAAGGGAGGATAATAGGACAATATATAGTCCTTCCTTTAAGAGTGTATTCTTCAGGGGCTGAATTTCTTGCGGCGGTATCCGTGAACACGATGATACATAAGGACTACCGCGGACTCGGTGCATACAATCTTTTAGAGCATTTTTCTTCATTGGACACCGCCGAAAAAGGTTTTGCTGCCGTATTCGGACTGCCGAACAAAAGCGCTTACAACGGGAGCATCAAGGCCGGGCATAACAAGATAGGAAACCTTAAGATATCCGTCAAGATAGACAACATAGATCCGGTTTTGCTGGAAAGAATATCAGGAAAGAACGCGATCTTGAGATCCTGCCTGGTCTTATTCAGGCCGCTTATCAATATTTTTCTAAAAATGTTCTTTTTGGGAATGCCGGCTTTTAAAGCCAATGGCGTGAAAGTGACGGAGATACATGGTTTTGACAGGTCTTTTGATGATCTCTGGGACAGGATAAAGGGTGGCGGACGTACCATGTGCGTCAGGGATAAGAAGTTCCTTGATTGGAGGTTTGCGGAGAAGCCTGACAGCGGTTATGCGGTCTTTTCTAGCGTGAGCGGCGGCAGAACTTCCGGTTATGCCGTGGTCTATATCGCGGATAAAAAGAACGGCAGACTCGGGGTGATAGTCGATGCGCTTGCCGAGGACAGTGCTTCCTGTCTGTCACTGATAAAAAGATCGGTGAAGTATTTTAGGGATAACAAAGTTCCCGTGATGCTTTCAATGGTGAATGCGGGGACCCAATTGGACAAGAGCCTTTCTTATATGGGATTTAGGTCTTGTCCCGACAGGTTCAGATCATGGCCGATACCCGTAACAATGAAGGTATTCAGCGAGGCCGCTTCGCATTTTGCTGAGCTCAAAAGATGGCAGCTTACTTTCGGCGATTTTGACATGTATTGATAAGAGGATAATGTGAGCAAAAGCAGTTTGAAAATATTGCAGGTTTTGGACTATTTTTCCCGGAAACTGGGAGGGCCCGTACATAATGTATACAATCTCTCCAAAAAACTTACGGAATTCGGTCATGAGGTTACTGTTTGCAGCACGGATTTCGCTTTTGATGGGGGGTATATCGGCTCTGATGCGGGATTCCATCTACAAATATTCCCGTGTAAGGGTCCGTTCAAATATTCTCCGGCAATGCGGGGATGGCTTGACAAGAATATAGGCTCTTTCGATGTGGTCCATGGTAATAACTACTGGAACTATCAGAACGTGATAGCATCTGCTGCGGCCCGCAAGATATCAGTCCCTTTTATCCTTTCTCCAAGAGGAAGTTTGCCGATACAGATGAAAAGTTATGCTATAAAATATCTTTTTGATCTGTTCTTCGGCAGGAAAGTCCTTGACAGAGCCTCGATCATAGTGGGGACAACAGAGATGGAGATAGATCAGATACTGGCCAAAGGACAGCCCCTGAGAAAAACATCTCTTATTCCAAATGCAGTAGGACTTCCCCCGGATAATATAGACGATCCCACGCATTTTAAGTATAAGTACGGGATCCCTAAGAATAACGAGATCCTTCTTTTTTTGGGTAGGATACACAAGATAAAGGGGGTTGATCTTCTTGTTAAGGCTTTTTCCGCGGTCGCGAAAAAAAGGAGCGATCTGACGCTTGTCATTGCCGGGCCGGAAGATTGGGGCATCAATGAGGTTAAGGATGCGATCTGTTCCGAAGGCTTGAAAGAAAGGGTTGTATTCACAGGGCCTTTGTACGGTAAAGACAAGTATACGGCATATAATTCCGCAACAATTTATATCCTTCCGTCAAGGTACGAAATATTCGGTAATACCATACTGGAAGCTTGTGCCTGTTCTACCCCGGTTATCATAACCGATAGATGCGGGATATCCCCTAAAATTGCCAATATTGCCGGAGAAGTGGTAAGATTTGATGTGACGGAACTGTCTGCGGCTATTGAAAAGCTGCTTTCCGACAAGTCTTTGAGAGAAAAGTATGGCTCTAACGGCAGATCGCTTGTAGAAAAAAAATATACTTGGGATAAAGTTGCTAAACAGTTCGAAGATATTTACCGCAAGGCTATAGAAAGGCGTTAATTATGGCAAGAAACCACAGGTTGTTCATAGACTCTATAGGGAACGACCTCGATGATAAGATAAAGAAAGCATGGGAATGGACACGGCTTTCCTCTGCGATCAAAAAGAACGATGTTGTGCTTCTTAAGCCTAATCTTACATATCCTAAGTTCAAGCCCGGAGTGACCACGACGCCTGCTGTGCTTGAAGCCTGCATAAAGATATTGTCCGATATGGGGGCAAAGATCGTTGTCGGAGAATCTGACGGGGGATACAATTCTTACGAAGTCAAAGATACGTACCATGATTTTGGCCTCTATGATCTGGAGAAAAAATATGGAATAAAGGTCGTCAATTTTTCTTCGGATAAAAGCACCTGGAGGACCATAACGGTCAGGAAATATTTTAAGGACTTCAAAGTGGAGTATCCGGCCTTGTTCGAGGATTGTGACCATTTCATAACCTTTCCTGTGCCGAAAGTCCATGCGATGACGGGGATAAGCCTTTCATACAAGAATCAATGGGGATGTGTCCCGAACATAATGAGGCTCAGGTATCATCCGATATTCAACGAAGCTATCTTTGCGCTGAACCAGATACCCAGGAACCGGTATTCGGTCATAGACGGTACTTACGGCCTAACGAGAAGCGGGCCTATGGCAGGCGACGTTTTTGATTGGGGATGGGTCATGGTGTCTGATAGTATGGAAGCGGCCGATATTATAGCCAGCAAGCTTATGAAGGTGGACCTTAGAAAGGTAAAACACTATAAAAAGGTGTATAAAGCCGGACTAGTTCCGGATGAAAAGGATATAATGATAAATCAAGACTATGAGAAGTTCGCTACGGATAAAATATACCTGAAACGCGATATGTGGAACTATGCCGCCTTGACCGCTTGGAAACACCCATGGATAAACCATTTTTTTTACGAATCGTTCGCTGCGGACCTTCTTCATAAAATAATGTACACTTTCAGAAAAAGGCCTATAAGCGATTAGGTGTGTTTGTATGAAAAAAAACAATATAATGAAGGATCTTGCACGCCGGACAGCGATAAGTATGTTTTCCGCAAAGTATTCTGTTTCCGGAGAAATGTCTCGTCTTTTGTGTAAAAACAGGGTCCAATTCATATATTTTCATCAAATTTTATCGGTTCAAGAAGCGAGGTTCAGAGAGCTTTTGTCATTTTTGATGAAAGATCACGTTTTTTTGGGCCATTCCGAAGCTCTGGCAAGGATCCATTCCGGGAGCATTGATAAGCCTTATTTGTCCGTCAGCTTCGATGACGGTTTTAAAAATTGCCTAAAAGCGGCAAGTATCATGGATGATTACGGGATAAAGGCATGCTTCTTTGTAACTCCGTATGTGATCGGTGAAAAGGACCCTTCAAAGTTAAAGGTTTTTTGCAGGGAAAAGCTTCATAGTGAACCTGCGGAGTTCCTTGATTGGGACGATATCGACACTCTTCTTTCTAAAGGTCATGAGATCGGAAGCCATGGGATGACCCATTCCTGTCTGGCAGGTATAGATCGGAAAGATCTCGATGATGAAATAACCGGATCTTTTCTTGTTCTGGATAGAAGAGCAGGCCCCGTTAAACATTTTTCATGGCCTTACGGGAGATTTTCTGATTTTAGTCCGGAAGCGGCAAGAACTGTTTTTGATGCTGGTTTCGTTTCCTGTTCATCCGCTGTCAGAGGCTGTCATACTTTTGCGGCCCAGGATAAGCGGGCGCTTTGTATAAGGAGGGATCACATAATGGCGGAGTGGCCGTTAAGTCATATAAAGTATTTCCTGGCCAAGAGCAGTGGGGCTTCATCTGAGAAGACGGGCAGATGGCCTGAGGCATGGATAGTATAAGGGATATGGCACAGCTTATTTTTGGTGGTATATAATCTAACTATATGAAACAAATCGTACAAAACTACAAAAGCGGGGAACTGCAGCTTGTTGAAGTCCCTGATCCGCTCCTCAGGCCCGGAGGCGTCCTGCTTAATACCAGAAATTCCCTTGTGAGCGTCGGAACGGAAAAACTCATGATAGATTTTGCAAAAAAAGGATATATAGGCAAGGCTTTGGCCAGGCCCGACCAGGTAAAGATGGTGATAAACAAGATAAAAGTGGACGGGTTATTTGAAGCTTATAAAGCCTCAATGAGCCGGCTTGACACTCCGGTTCCTCTCGGATACAGCTGCTGCGGATCGGTCATGAAAGTGGGGGACGGGGTGAATTCGGTCAAAGAAGGGGATCGTATAGCCTGTTACAGCGAACCTTTCGCTTCCCATGCCGAATATAACTATATTCCAAAGAATCTTTTTGTTAAGGTCCCTGATAATGTTTCTTTCGAAGAAGCTTCTTTTGTAGGGCTCGGCGCGATAGCTTTGAACGCGATAAGACAGGCGAGACTGTCTTTTGGTGAGAATGTTGCGGTGATAGGTTTGGGTCTTCTGGGGCAACTTACCGTGCAAATGCTCAAATCCTTCGGGTGCAGGGTTATAGGCATAGATGTGAGCGCCTCAAAAGCGAAAATGGCCGCTGATAACGGTTGTGATACTACGGCCGTTATCGGAAAAGACGATGTCCTTCAGGAGGTTTCCGATTTTTCTCGGGGTATCGGGGTAGATGCCGTGATAATAATGGCCGGTTCCCAGGACAATAAGCCTATAGAAATGGCATCGGAGATCTCCAGGGACCAGGGGAGGATCGTGGCCTGCGGCATGATATCTCTGGATGTCCCCAGACAGGAGTTTTTCAAAAAGGAGCTCAGTGTCATAGTGTCAAGAGCTACCGGACCCGGGAAGTTCGACCCGCTTTATGAATCCAAAGGGATCGATTATCCTTTCCCTTACGTACGATGGACGACCCAAAGGAACATGGACTATTTTCTCGATCTTATAAGCCAGGGCAAGGTTTCCGTCAAAGAGCTGATCTCCCACAGGTTCAAGATCTCGGATGCGCTTTCGGCTTATGACATGATCCTTAATGGAAAAGAGCCTTATCTGGGTGTTCTGCTGGAATATCCTGATACCGATAAAAAAGAGATGAAGTCCGTATCTTTATCCAGAAAAATACAGACTGTTGGGGGCAATTCATCGAAAACCGTGACCAGAGTGGGCGTCGGTCTTATAGGTGCCGGGCTCCATGCTAACACAGGGATCCTCCCTTCCCTTAAAAAAATGAAGGATATTGAACTTGTTTGTCTTGCCGATGCCGAGGGATTTAAAAGCGCTCATACCGCGAAAAAATACGGGTTCAGGTATTGCGTTTCGGATTATAATGAGATGCTCAGGGACGATTCCGTGGACTGCGTTCTTATCGCTACTCGTCATAATCTTCATGCGAAAATGTCCGTTGACTGTCTGAAAGCCGGAAAACATGTTTTTCTGGAAAAACCATTGGCAATGAACGGAGAAGAATTAAGATCCGTTCTTGAGGTCCGCAAAGCCCGTCCCGATCTCAAGTTTATGGTGGGTTTCAACAGAAGGTTTTCTCCGTTCGCACAGAAAGCAAAAAATCTTATTTCGGCTTCCGACAATATGGTGATCAACTGCAGGGTTAACGCGGGATTCGTACCTGCCGACAGCTGGGTGCATGACGGTGGCGAAGGAGGAGGCCGGGTGATAGGGGAAGTATGCCATTTTGTGGACCTTGTTCAGTTTATATCCGGTTCTTTACCCCGCAAAGTGTATGCCGAAAATACGGCTTGTAACGGCGAAGACAACCTTATTATTACGCTCAAGATGGATAACGGGTCGGTAGCGACTATATTGTACGCATCGCAGGGGGACAGGCTATTGCCCAGGGAGAGACTGGAGATCTTCAGTAAGAGATCTGTCTGCGTCATCGATAACTTCAAGAATTTCTTTTATGCCAAAGAAGGCCGCGCCGTCAAGAAAAGGTCCTTTAATCTGGACCGCGGGTTTGATGCCGAATTCAGGGCTTTGTTCCGCGCGATAACTGACGGCGGCAAGGATCCGGTTGATTTTGATGAGTATGTATACACTACTCTTGTTACCTTCAAGGTGATAGAAGCTCTGAGAACCGGTGTTCCCCAGGATATTGACGGATCAGCCGAATGAACATAGTTCTTTTGTCCAGATATTTTCCGCCCGAGATAGGTACCGCCGCGAACCTTTTCTTTGAGCTCGCAAAAGAATTAGCATCTTCCGGAAACAGAGTTACGGTCGTTACCAGCTTCCCATGGTATAACCTCGAAGAGGTTCCGGAAAGATCGGAAGAGCACACGTCTGAACTCCAGTCACGGCTACATCTCGT
>CALFCX010000114.1 GCA_937950635.1 uncultured bacterium | reverse complement strand
GCTCGTGTCGTGAGATGTTGGGTTAAGTCCCGCAACGAGCGCAACCCCTATTGCTAGTTGCCCTATAAAATGGGAACTCTAGCGAGACTGCCTGTGATAAACAGGAGGAAGGCGGGGATGAGGTCAAGTCAGCATGGCCCTTATGTCCAGGGCTACACACGTGCTACAATGGTACCCACAAAGGGAAGCAAAACCGTAAGGTCAAGCAAATCCCAAAAAAGGTGCCTCAATTCGGATTGCAGTCTGCAACTCGACTGCATGAAGCTGGAATCGCTAGTAACCGCAGATGAGGTATGCTGCGGTGAATACGTTCTCGGGCCTTGTACACACCGCCCGTCACACCATGAGAGTCAGAAACACCCAAAGCCGTCGATCCAACCTTCGGGAGGTAGATGTCTAAGGTGGTGCTGATGATTGGGGTGAAGTCGTAACAAGGTAGCCGTACCGGAAGGTGTGGCTGGATCACCTCCTTTCTAAGGAGAATCTCGGTAGTTCGGTTTTCTAGGAAACCGTAATTACTTGCGATGTCCTAGGTCGGTTTCCCATCACTTTATGTTTCGATCCGTTGAAAAGGCGGACCGAAAGCCCGTCCCGATTTATCGGGGCGTCTCATCCTGTTTAGCTTTGAAGGGCTTCGACAAGCTCAGCCCAAGGCGCTGAGGCTTTGAAGAAGATTAAAAACTGTTTCTTTTTAAGAGAAATTTAAAGGACGCTGAATAAGCGTCCTTTTTGTTTTTATCGCTGCCGCGATGAGGCTTTTCTCCTTATCACTGATTCTCGTCCACTTTTCTTAGGGGAAAGAAAAATGACGAAAGCCGGGTTAGAAGGGCTGCAAGCCCTTACAAGTGGGCGGCAGCAAACTTATGCTATAATTCTAAAAAATACACCCAAGGAGGTTGTTGCCATGGCAGACAAATCGCAGAACAGTTCGAAAGAACAAAAGAAAGCCCCTAAGCTCAGCCTGAAAGAAAAAAGGGCTTTGAAGAAAGAGAAACAGGCCGCAAGACATTATTGATCAGTTCCCCGAAATAACGACCTTTTTCAGGACGACCGGCTCTATGGGCCGGTCGTTCTGTCCTCTTTGAACGAGCGAGATCTTGTCTGCGACATCCTGGCCTTTTATGACCTTGCCGAATATGGTGTGCCTGCCGTTCAGCCACGGCGCAGGGGCAACTGTTATGAAGAATTGTGATCCGTTGGTGTTGGGACCGGCGTTGGCCATCGCAAGGATCCCTTTGTTTTCAAAAGTTAATGCCGGAGCTATCTCATCCTCGAAACGGTATCCAGGGCCTCCTGTGCCGTTGCCCAAAGGATCTCCTCCCTGGATCATGAAATCCGGAATGACCCTGTGAAATACAGTGTCGTTGTACAGCGGCCTGTCGGTGGATTTTCCCGAAGAAGGGTCTATCCATCTTGAACCCCCTTTGGCCAGGCCGATGAAATTCTTTACTGTAAGCGGAGCTTTGTCCGGATACAGCTGGCATGTTATATTTCCCATGCTTGTTTCAAAAACCGCGTAAACGGTCTTTTTTGCCCTCGCGTAGGATACACCGGCGGCGATAACAACAGCGAGCAGCGCCGCGACGGCCGCGAATATGAATATCGTTTTGTTCATCATTAGCAATGCCTCCATAAGTTTATTTTAATGTGTTTTTGTCGTTATGTCAAAACTTTGCTATAATCATGTCTATCATGCCGGCAAGACATCCTTTGAGCGTTGCATTCGTCTGGCACATGCACCAGCCTTTTTACAAAGACTTGGTGACCGGCGAGTATATGCTTCCATGGGTGCGCCTCCACGCCATAAAAGATTACTACGATATGGCCGCGTACATGGACGGTTTTCCGCAGATAAAGGCCGTGTTCAATGTTGTCCCTTCTCTTCTTGTCCAGATAGAGGACTATGTCGCTGGGACCGCCAAGGACAAATTCTTTGAACTTTCATTAAGGGCTCCCGAGGACCTTTCGTTCGAGGACAAGGTTTTTATCCTGAAGAATTTTTTCTTGGCCAACTGGGAGACCATGATAAAGCCTTACCCCCGCTACAACGACCTTCTTCTGAAGCGCGGCCGGTTCGTCAACCGCTCCGATATAGAAGCGGTCGCGAAGCGTTTTTCCAATCAGGAACTCACCGATCTGCAGGTCTGGTTCAACCTGTGCTGGTTCGGACAGATATACAAAGAGGGCGACCCCGTGATAAAAGAGCTTTTGAAAAAAGGCGGTTATTTTAACGAACAGGATAAAAAGGCCTTGGCTGAAAAACAGATGGAGATAATGCGCCTTATAATACCACGGTACAAAAAGATGCAGGAAGAAGGGCGCATAGAACTTTCCGTAACGCCTTTCTACCACCCGATACTGCCGCTCATCTGCGACAGCGAGATAGCCAGAGAGGCCAACCGTTCGGTCAAACTGCCGAAAAACCACTTTATGAGGCCGGAAGACGCGGCTGCCCAGATAAAGAGCGCGGTTGATTATTACACGCAAAAATTTGGAGTGCCTCCGGAAGGCATGTGGCCTTCCGAAGGTTCTGTTTCCGAAGCGGTGATCCAAATAGCCGCATCCGCCGGGATAAAATGGATGGCCACCGATGAGGCCGTGCTGGCCAATTCTCTCGGGCACAGGCTGAGCGCTCAGGAACTGTTCATTCCTCACACCGCCGCCAAGGACGGGGTTTCGGTGAGCATGGTCTTCAGGGATAGAAAGATATCCGACGATATCGGGTTCCTTTATTCCAGATGGAATCCGCGCGACGCGGCGGCCGATATAATGGCCAAGCTGCATCACATAGCCGATATACTGCCGGATGATGACAGAAGATATCTTGTAAGCGTGATACTCGACGGAGAGAACGCATGGGAATATTATTCCAGGAACGGCCGCGACTTTTTCGAACAGCTCTACGGGATGCTTTCGAGTGACGGAAGGATAAAAACGGTAAGGGTTAAGGATTTTCTTAAAGAAAACCATCCCTCAAGCACGCTCCCGCGTCTTTTTCCGGGTTCGTGGATAAACGCCAATTTTGACGTGTGGATAGGGCACGAAGAGGACAACAGGTCGTGGGACTATCTTTTTCAGGCTAGACAGATGCTTGCTGAGACAGAGACCGCTCCCAAAGAAGCGTGGGATGAGCTTTACATAGCCGAAGGGTCCGACTGGAACTGGTGGTACGGCGACGACCATAGCAGCGCCAATGACGAGGATTTCGACGCTTTGTACCGCAAGCATCTCATAAACATATATAAGCTTGCGGGGAAAGACTACCCCAGATATCTGGAAGCTTCGATAAAAGTGATGAAAGCCGTAAAGGCCCTGAGGGAGCCTGTTTATTTCATCGACCCGATACTTGACGGCGAGATATCGAACTATTACGAGTGGTTATCGGCAGGATTGTACAGCGTGGATCAGGCCCGCGGCGCGATGCACCAGACAGAGACGCTCATCAGGAACATATATTACGGTTTCAGCAGAAAAACCCTTTTTGTCAGGATAGACCCGACGATAGACCTTTCGTGCGACGATCCTGAAATGAGGGGCGTTTCTTTTGAGGTCAACATCTTAAAACCGCACGCAAAAAGGTGGAACTTAAATGCAGCGAACAGGGCGAAAAAACGTTCGTGCTTTACCGGCATGACGATGCTAAGAACTGGGTGAAGGACAAGGACCTGTCGTCCGTGGGAGTGGGAAGGGTGATAGAGCTCGGCGTGGATTTTCCCGACCTTGGGATAAAAGAGCGCGATGAGATACAAATGACCGTCGCGGTCAAAAGGTCCGGCAAAGAGCTGGAATCCTGGCCAAAAGGCGGCGTGATAGCTTTTAAAGCTCCGGACGAGGATTTTGAATCAAGCAATTGGCTGGTATAGAAAGGGATGTCGTGAAGAAGATAAATTTTTTGTTTGCCATACACTGTCATCAGCCGGTCGGCAATTTTGAGCATGTGATAGAGGATGCTTATAACAGGTCGTACCTGCCTTTTATAAGCGTGCTTGAGAAATATCCTTCCATAAAGATGACGGTCCATTATACGGGCATACTCCTTTCATGGTTCAGGGAAAAACATCCAGAGTTCCTTGCCAAGCTAAAGGCCATGTCGGACAAAGGGCAGATCGAAATAATGACCGGGGCTTATTACGAACCGATACTGGCCGTCATACCGGACAGGGATAAAGCCGGCCAGATAAACAAACAGACCGATTTCGTGAAAAAACATTTTGGGCGTACGCCGAAAGGTCTCTGGCTTGCCGAGCGTATTTGGGAGCCGCATCTGCCAAAGTCCTTGAACGAAGCTGGCATCGAATATACCGCTCTGGACGACTATCATTTCATCAGCGCCGGGCTGGAAGAAAAAGATCTTAACGGGTATTTTGTTACGGAAGAGCAGGGGGCCTGTCTTAACGTATTCCCCATAAACAAACACCTGAGGTATTTGATCCCGTTCAAGCTGCCTCACGAAACGATCGACTATCTGAGATCTATAGCTACCGAGGACGGCGGCGATGCGGCGGTGATAGCGGACGACGGTGAAAAGTTCGGTGTGTGGCCGGGGACTTTTAAATGGGTGTATGAAGAAAGATATCTTGATAATCTCTTTACCGAACTCTCGCGCGAATCATCGTGGATAAATACCATGACCTTTTCAGAATACATGGAGAAGTATCCGGCTAAAGGCAGAGTGTATCTTCCCGCGGCCTCGTATTTTGAGATGATGGAATGGTCTCTGCTGACTAAAGCGGGGAAGGCATTCGACGAAATATCGCGCGAACTTAAGGACAGCGGACGACTCGAAAAATACAAAAGATTTTTCAAGGGCGGATTCTGGCGGAACTTTTTCGTCAAGTATCCCGAGAGCAACAATATGCATAAGAAGATGCTGCTTGTTTCAAAAAAAGTATGGCAGGCGGCCGACAAACACGGGCACGCCGCCTCCGGACGGATGCAGGATGAACTCTGGCAGGGCCAGTGCAACTGTGCTTACTGGCACGGGGTTTTCGGAGGGCTTTATCTTAATTACCTTCGTCATGCAGTATACGAACATCTTATAAATGCCGAGAAGCTGGCCGAATCGGCTGAGCATCACGGGAAAAAGTGGATAACCGCCGAAACGTTCGATTTTGACAAGGACGGTTTTGATGAAGTTCTGGTCAGCACTCACCTTATGAACCTTTATTTCGATCCGGATCGCGGCGGTGTGCTTTTTGAGCTTGATTACAAACCCCGTTCCTTCAATCTGCTCAACAATTTTTCCCGCAAGGAAGAGGTCTATCACAAGGACGTTATGAGATCCCAGTCGCATCAGATGACCCTGACGGGCACTGCCAACGGTGCTTCCAGCATACACGACTTGGTCAGAGTAAAAGAAGTGGGGCTTGAAAAATTGCTTACATACGACCGCGGCCGAAAAGCCTGTTTTTCTGAGCATTTTCTGGCCGCTGATACGACCTTTGACGACTTTTCTCTGTCGAGATACAAAGAGCTCGGGGATTTTGAATGCGGCGGGTACGAACACGAAGTTCGCTACGGGAATAAGCAGGTCAGTATTGTCCTTACCAGAAAAGGCAGCGTTATTAAAGGAGACAAAAAATATCCGGTTACCGTTCAGAAGACCTTCACTGTCTTTGCCGATACGCCCGAAATAGACGCTGAGTGGAAAGTGATCAATCCCGGCACAGAGGACATAGATATATGGTTCGGGATAGAGAACAATTTTTCGCTGCTTGCGGGCAGTTCCCCGGACCGGTATTACGAGATAAACGGTCAAAAGCCGGCGGATCCGGTCCTCGCCAGCAGGGGGGAAACTAAGGGTATCTATGAAACCAAACTGATTGACAAATGGAGCGGTGTAAGTATAATTATAGATACTGTTCCGCGTGCCGATCTGTGGAGATTCCCTATCGAGACCGTTTCCCAGTCGGAAGGCGGTTTTGAAAGGACATTCCAGAACAGTTCCCTGCTTTTTCACTGGAGATCGGTCCTTAAAGCCGGGGATGTCAATGTTTATTCGATGAAAATAAAACTACCGGAAGGAGCTGTTTAATGCCCGAAATAAGAAAGGATCCCATATCCGACAGGTGGGTTGTCATTTCCACCGAAAGAGGGCGGCGTCCGGCTGATTTTAAGTCCGGAGGCGAGAATTCCTCTTTTGCGGACCAGAAGAGCTGTCCCTTCTGCGAAGGCAACGAGAGCAAGACCCCCAAGGAAGTACTTGCTTACAGGAAACCCGGGACGGCTCCGGATACTCCGGGATGGTCCGTAAGGGTAATGCCCAACAAATTCCCGGCACTTGTCATAGAAGGCGAGATAAACAGGACCGGCATAGGGCTTTTTGATATGATGAGCGGCATCGGCGCGCATGAAGTCATAGTTGAAACGCCCCGCCACAACGAAACGATAACAGACCTTCCGGATGCCCATGTTGAAAAGGTTCTTTACGCTTACAGGGACAGGATACGCGACCTTGAAAAAGACAAAAGGTTCAGATATGTCCTTGTTTTCAAGAACCACGGCGAAGCCGCGGGAGCATCTCTTTCTCATTCACATTCCCAGCTGATAGCCACTCCGATCACGCCCAGGTATGTGAAAATGGAGCTTGCCAACGCGAGGCAGTATTTCATAGAGAAAGAGCGCTGTATATTCTGCGACCTGATAAGGCAGGAACTGAGCGTCGGAGAAAGAATAGTTGCCGAGAACGAACATTTCGTGGTCTTCACGCCTTTTGCTTCAAGGTTCCCTTTTGAAGTGTGGCTTTTGCCGAGGAAGCATTTCGCCCGCTTCACCGATATGGGCGAAGAAGAGATGAAGTATTGCGCGCGCATGCTCAAAGATATACTTTCCCGCATAAAAAAGACATTGTTCGATGCTCCTTACAACTATGTGGTCCACACGGCGCCCAACATAGTCAACAGGCCCGGAAGGCCGGATTACTGGGGGACCATACAGTATGATTATCACTGGCATATCGAGATAATCCCGCGGCTTACCAAGACCGCAGGGTTCGAATGGGGGTCCGGCCTCTATATCAATCCTACTCCTCCCGAGGAAGCGGCGAAATATCTCAGGGAAATAATGTAAAAGGGGGCGGTATCGATGGGCGAGAGTTCAAGGAAAAAGAGAACCGCGGCCAAGTCTAATTCATCGAAAAAAGTTTCAGAAGCCGCGAAGCTTTTGGTGAAGAAGAAAAGAGCCGCCGCAAGACCGGCGGTCAAAAAGACCGCAAAAAGAGCGGTTAAACCGCGTGCCGTCAAGAAAAAGTCCGTGGTCCTTAAGATAGACAGGATGAAGCCGGCGGTCTACGAACCCCCGATATCCAAGACATTTACAGAGAATACCAAAGAAAGCGTTGAACAGTCCAAATATTCCCAGGCTCCCGTCATACAAAAGCTTTCCGGAGGCCGGACCTTTGAACTTCCGTGGGGATATAACGATAACCGGATAACCGTCATGGTAAGGGACCCTTACTGGCTTCATTCCTATTGGGAGCTTCCGGACTGGAAAGTGGAAGAACTGCGGGCTTTGATAGGGCATTCGGTGTTCTCATCCTCAAAAAAGATAATCAGGGTCTACGATGTGACGGGGGTTAAATTTTCCGGTGTCAACGCCAACAAGAGCTTTGATATCGAGGTCGGAGGGGATGCCAGGAACTGGTATATAAACACCGGCGTGCCCGACAGGAGCTATTGCGTAGATATAGGATATCTCACTCCGGAAGGAAAGTTCTTCGTCGCCGCGCGTTCTAATATAGTTTCCACTCCTCCCGACAGCATGTCGGATGTCATAGACGAAGAGTGGCTTACCATAGACTGGGAAAGGATATACGCCATATCCGGAGGGTTCGGAATAGGCCGTTCTTCCGGCGAGATACGAGAGCTCTTAAAAAGAAGGCTCAAGGAAGAGCTTTCTTCAGGCGCCGTTACAAGCTGGGGCAGCGATTACAGGCCGCCTTCACAAAAAGAAAAGGATTTCTGGCTGGTAGTTAATACAGAACTTGTCGTGTACGGAGCCACTGAACCGGATGCAAAGGTCAGCATCCAGGGGCTGCCGATCAAACTGCGTCCGGACGGGACTTTTTCGATGAGGTTCGCTCTTCCGGACGGGCGGCAGGAGATACCGGTCGTTGCCGAGAACAATAAAGGCGATATGAAGCGCCGTATAACTCCCATAGTCGAGAAAAGAACCAAATAATGGAAAAGGGGTATCTTTCTTTAGTACTTCACGCCCATCTTCCGTATGTAAGACACCCGGAACACAGGGATTTTCTTGAAGAGGATTGGCTGTTCGAGGCTATCACCGAGACCTATATACCTCTCATAAATGTTTTCGAAGGGCTTATACGGGATAATGTGCCTTTTCAGATAACCGTATCTCTTTCGCCTACGCTGATGGCGATGTTCCGGGACGGGCTTTTGCAGGACCGGTACGTAGCCCATATAAACAGTCTTATCGAACTTACCTACAAGGAGATCGACAGGACACGCTTCCAGCCGGAGTTCAATAACCTTGCGCATATGTACAAGGATAAGTTCGAGAATGCCCGTTATGTTTTTTGCGACAAATACCATAAGGACCTGACCAACGCGTTCAAATGGTTCCTTGAGACGGGGAAGGTGGAGGTCATAACCTGCGGCGCTACGCACGGGTTCCTGCCTCTGATGGAAAGCTCAAAAGAAGCTTCAAGGGCGCAGGTCAGGGTCGCGGCTTCTTATTTCAGGGAGGTTTTCGGACAGACGCCGAAGGGCATATGGCTGCCGGAATGCGGATATGTTCCCGGACACGACCAGTTCCTGGCGGAACAGAACATACGATATTTCTTTGTCGATACCCACGGAGTCCTGCATGCCACGCCAAGGCCTAAATACGGCGTGTTCGCTCCTATTTACTGTAAAAGCGGCGTGGCGGCGTTCGGCAGGGACGTTGAATCCTCAAAAGCTGTATGGAGCGCCAAGGAAGGCTACCCCGGAGATTACAACTACAGGGATTTTTACAGGGACGTCGGGTTCGATCTGGACCTGGATTATATTTCTCCTTATATACACTCGGACGGCATAAGGATAAACACCGGCGTGAAGTATTACAAGATAACCGGTCCGACCAATCACAAAGAACCTTATAACAGGCAATGGGCTGTAGAAAAAGCCGCCGAACATGCCGGGAATTTCCTTTTCAACCGTCAGCGCCAGGCCGAATTCCTTTACGATTATCTCGGCAAAAAGCCTGTTGTTGTTTCTCCTTACGATGCGGAATTGTACGGGCACTGGTGGTTCGAAGGTCCCGAATGGCTTAATTTCCTTATAAGAAAGATCGCTTACGATCAGGATACCATAAGGCTGATCTCTCCTTATGCCTATCTTGAAGAGAATCCGCGGAACCAGGTGTCGACCCCTTCAACGAGCAGCTGGGGGTACAAAGGCTACGCTGAGCATTGGCTGGACGGCAGCAACGACTGGATATACCGCCATCTGCACAAGGCCGCCGAAAGAATGGTCGAACTGGCGAACAACTACAAAAGCGCCTACGGACTTACCGAGCGAGCCCTTAACCAGGCCGCCAGGGAACTTTTGCTGCTACAGGCCAGCGATTGGGCTTTTATCATGAAGACCGGGACCGTGGTTGAGTACGCCAACAAAAGGACCGCGGATCATGTCGAGCGCTTCACGCGCCTTTACGGGATGATAACGTCCAACTCCATAGACGAAGGCTATCTGAACGATATCGAGAGCAAGGACAATCTTTTCCCGAACCTGGATTTCAGGGTATACTGCTCTTAGAGGAAAACAGCATGAAAGCCGTTCTTATGGCTGGTGGTTTCGGGAAAAGACTTCACCCGCTCACTTCAAATATTCCCAAGCCGCTTGTGCCCATCTGCATGAAGCCGGTGATGGAGTATGTGATCGCTCTGCTGAAAAAACACGGGATAACCGAGCTTGTGGTGCTCCTGCACCATCAGCCTCACCTCATAAAGGAATATTTCGGGGACGGTTCTTCTTTCGGCGTAAAAATAGAATATGTGTACGCGGGAGAGGATTACGGCACTGCAGGAGCGGTAAAGTACGCGCAGGAGCATCTTAAGGGAACGTTCATGGTGATAAGCGCGGACCTCTTGACCGACATGGACCTGACCAAAGCGATAAAGTTCCACAAAGAAAAAAAAGCCAAAGCGACGATAGTGCTTACGGCCGTGCCTAACCCGCTTGAATACGGGATCGTGATAACCGAGATTGACGGGCGGATACGGCATTTTCTTGAAAAGCCTTCATGGGAAGAGGTCTTCAGCGACAATGTGAACACGGGTATATACATACTGGAGCACGAAGTACTTTCGTTCGTGCCGGAAAGAAAGCTCTTTGATTTCAGCAAAGACCTCTTTCCTAGGCTCCTGTCCGAAAAAGTACCGTTCTACGGCTTTGTTTCCGGCGGATATTGGAAAGACATAGGCAATTTGTTAGAATATATGCGCGCCAACAAGGACGCGGTGGAGAAAGACCTTATTTTGTGCGGAAAAGGGATCTCTCCAGCCGCAAAGATATCTTCCTCCGCCAGTTTGAAGGGCAATATCGTGATAGGCGAGGGGGCTTTCATCGGCGACGGGGTAATTATCGAAGATTCTGTTATAGGTCCCGGATGTGAAGTCGGCAGGGGCTCAAGGATAACAAAGAGCATTGTCTGGGACTCCGTTGAGGTCGGTAAAGGCTGCAGTCTCCACGCATGTATAGTTGCCGGCGGGACCATATTGGGAGAAAGGGTCAGCATAGAAGAAGGCTCCGTCATAGGGCAAAGCTGCGTCATAGGTTCCGACAGTACCGTGAAACCCTATGTGAAATTGTGGCCGGGTAAGACCGTTGAAGAAGGAAGTGTAGTGAACTCGAGCATGATCTGGAAACAGCGCTGGTCAAAAAATATCTTCGGCCAATACGGTGTCACCGGTTCGTGCAATGTTGATCTGACTGCCGAATTCGCCGCAAAGCTGGGGTCTGCTTTCGGGGCCATGCTCGGCAAAGGCTCCAGCGTGACCAGCTCCATGGACGGGCATAAAGCTTCAAGGATGATATCAAGGGGCCTGATCTCAGGGCTTCTGTCGGCAGGAGTGAATGTGTCCAACCTTGAGACGGTCCCTGCCCCGATCAACAGGTTCGAGCTTAAAGCATTAAGGTCCAAGGGCGGGATACATGTGCGCAGATCGCCTTTTGACAGGAACATAATAGACATAAAGTTCTTTGGCAGCGACGGGACGGACCTGTCCTCGAGCAAAGAAAAAGAGATAGAAAAACTTTTTTGGGGAGAGGATTACGAACGCCCTTCCATAGATGAGACCGGAGAACTGTCGTTCCCGTTCTACAGGGTCGCCGAAGGCTACAAAGAAGCCGTCATAAATTTCGTTGATGCCGATGCCATAAAGAAAAAACGTTTCAAGATGGTGATCGATTATTCCTACGGCAGCGCCTCACAGATATTCCCGTCCATACTCGGAGAACTTGAATGCGATACCGTGGCGCTCAACGCTTACATAGACGAGAACAAGTTCACGAAAACACGAAGTGATTTCGAAAGGTCACTGAAGCAGCTCTCCCAGATAGTCGTCACGCTGAAAGCCGATATAGGCATAATGTTCGACGCGGGAGCGGAAAAAATATTCCTTGTGGATGAAAAGGGCAGGATCCTGGACGGATATACCAGCCTTTTGCTGTTTATTTCCCTTGTATCTTCTTACGGCTCGAAAAAAAACATAGCTGTTCCTGTAACGGCTTCTTCTGTCACAGAAGAAATAGCCAGGAAGAACGGGATCGGTGTTATAAGATCCAGGACAAGTCTTCATTCAATAATGGAAACAGCCTCTTCTTCGGATGCGCAGTTCGTCGGGGAGGATACCGGAGGATATATATTCCCTGATTTCCATCCTTCATTTGACGCGATGCTTTCGTCCGTGAAACTGCTGGGGCTCCTGACTAACTGCGGATGTCCGGTATCATCGGTGGTCGATGCCATACAGCGAAGGCACATGGCCAAGGATTCGGTTCCGTGCCCGAATTCCCTGAAAGGGGCAATTATCAGAAAGCTTTTTGAGGAAAATAAGGACGGGAAAGCAGCTTTGATAGACGGAGTGAAAATAGATCTCGGAAAAGACTGGGTGCTCATGAGCGGTCATCCGGACAAGCAGGAAATAATGATCTATGCCGAATCCGACAGTCCCGGCAAGGCCAAAGATTTGGCGCTTAAGTATTACGAAAAAGTAAAGAGCGTTGTCGCATCACATCTGAAAAAGTGACCTTTTTATCCTCTGTTGCCGCGTGTGTTAAAATGATATTGGATACTTAAAAAGACGCCCGGGGAGGCACTTGATGAAAATACTCGTAGTATCGTCCGAAATGGTCCCTTTTTCAAAGACCGGAGGGCTTGCAGATGTGGCCGGGGCTCTTCCCAAGGCTTTAAAGGAACTGGGCCATGACACGCGCGTAATAATACCCAAGTATAAGTCAGACGGCAAGCTCGGGATAACGGCAAAGCTTTTGCTTTCTGGGCTTGAGGTCCAGATGGGGCCGGAAAAGCGGAAGGCCAATATATACGAGACCAAGATACAGGGGGACGTTATAGTTTATCTTGTAGAGAACGAATTTTTTGAGAGAGAAGGCCTTTATCAGGAAGGCGGCAGGGATTATCCGGACAATGCCGAAAGGTTCATATTTTTCTGCAAGGCCGCGCTTTCCCTGATCAAGGCCATAGGATGGGAGCCGCATGTGATACACGCCAACGATTGGCAGACGGCGCTTATCCCGGCCTACCTGAAAACTATGTTGTCAAAGGATATGTTCTATAACACGATAGCCGCCGTTTACACCATACACAATATGGGCTATATGGGCATATTTCCCGCGGAAAAAATGCCGGTTACCGGACTCGGCTGGGAATATTTCACTCCGGACACGATGGAATTCTGGGGGAACATATGCTTTTCCAAGGCCGGGATAGTTTATTCCGATGTTATAAATACGGTGAGCGAGACCTATGCTTCGGAGATACAAACCGAAGAGTTCGGCCACGGGCTTGACGGCCTGGTCAGGTCGAGAGTGGCGGATGTTTACGGCATACTCAACGGGGTTGACTATGAGGTGTGGGACCCCAAGACAGATAAAAATCTGAAAAAACATTACAGTTCCTCCGACCTCAGGGGAAAGGCGGCCAATAAGACCATGCTCAGAAAATCCTGCGGTCTTTCCCAGAAAAAAGATGCGCCGATCATAGGTATGGTGTCCAGGCTGACGGACCAGAAAGGATTCGACATCCTGAGCGGTTGTTTTGACGAGATAATGCTGTCCGGAGCCCAATTCGTCATACTCGGCACGGGAGATCCCAAATATCACGATCTATTCACTTCTTATGCCAAAAAATATCCCGGACAGATATCTGTGAACCTGGGTTTTGATTCCGCAGCGGCGCCGTTGATATATGCCGGGAGTGATATGTTCCTCATGCCTTCCAAATATGAGCCCTGCGGCCTAGGTCAATTAATAAGCTTCAAATACGGGACGATCCCGGTGGTCAGAGCGACCGGAGGCCTGGCCGATACGGTTTTTGATATTGATGCCGATCCTCAAAAAGGCAACGGTTTTGTCTTTAATGATTATACCTCCGCGGCTCTTTTGGGAGTTGTAAAAAGAGCCATGCTGAAATATTCTTCCGATAAAAAAGCCTGGTCTTCCACGGTCAAAAGGGTGATGGAATACGATTATTCATGGCAGACCTCCGCTAAAAAATATGTGGCTTTGTACAAAAAAGCCATAGAGAACCTGCGCACCAAGATGTACAAATCCAGGTTCGCGGATAACGGTGCGGTGAAAGTAAAAACCTGATCTTGTAAGGAGGATTTTTATGTCCGGACATTCAAAATGGGCCACGATAAAAAGGGCGAAAGCCAAAACCGATGCTGCTAGAGGCAAGGTGTTCTCCAAGTTCGCAAGAGAGATAACGGTTGCCGCCAAGATAGGCGGAGGAGACCCTGCCGGCAACCCGCGTCTGCGGCTTGCAATAGAAAAAGCCAGGGCCTCGAACATGCCCAAGGATAATATACAGCGCGCTATAGAAAAAGGCAGCGGCGGCGGGGATTCAGCCTCGATAGAAGAGCTTATGTACGAAGGCTACGGGCCGGCGGGAGCGGCGATACTCGCTGAAGTCATGACGGACAACAAGAACCGCACTTTGGGAGAGATACAGAATATCTTTTCAAAGAACGGCGGCAATATGGGCAAAGCGGGCTGTGTCTCATGGCAGTTCGCGAAATACGGGATAATAACAGCCGACAAGTCCAAAATCGATGCGGAACAGCTCATTATGGACGCGATAGAGGCAGGCGCGGAGGACGTTTCCGAAGAAGCCCAGTCGGTGGAAATAAAGACAAGGCCCGAAGCTCTGGAAGACGTTCAGTCTAAGCTTAAAGAAAAAAAATACGAGCTTTCTTCCGCTGAGATATCCCTGGTGCCTAACGCGACGATAGAGGTTTCCGGCGATGATGCCAGGAAACTGCTCAAGCTTGTGGAGACGCTTGAAGACCATGACGATGTCCAGAACGTCTATTCCAATTTTGATATTCCTGACGATATAATGGCGGAGAATAAATGAAATTCATAGCGGATTTTCATGTACATACGGTCGCTTCTGGACATGCTTACAATACTATCTACGAATATGCCCTGGAAGCCAAGAAAAAAGGTCTTAAATATATAGCCATGACGGATCACGGTCCGGCCATGGCTGGCGGAGCCCATTTATACCATTTTCAGAACTTGCGTTGTCTTCCTGAAAAAATAAATGGAGTAAGGGTCCTTAAAGGCGTGGAAGCCAACATCATGGATCGGGAAGGGCGCCTCGACCTGAAAGACGAAGATCTTGCCGCCCTTGACGTTGTAATAGCTTCGTTCCATCAGCACCTCGGATACGACGGTTCTGACAAGGATGCTAACACGCGTGCCGTGATCAATGTTATAAGAAATCACAATGTAAAGATACTGGGTCATCCCGGGAATCCTCAGTTCCCTATGGACAAAAACGCGGTAGTGGAGGAGTGCAAAAAACAGGGAGTATTTATAGAAATAAACAACAGCTCTTTTTCTGGGGTGATACGACAGGGGAGCTACGAACATTGCGTGGAATTCGCCAGGCTCGTGAAACGTGCCGGCTGGAAAGTGGTTTTTGGCAGCGATTCCCATTGTCTGGATACCTTAGGTCGTTTTGATAAATGCGTACAGATAGCCAAGGAAGCCGGCCTCTCGGCGGATGATGTGGTCAACACTTCGGCAAAAATGGTAGAGAAGTATATTATTGCCAATCCTTAATGGCTGACGGCCCGCTCCGCTTACGGTACGATCGCCGTAGCGAGTGTAACGAGCGTGCCGTTAGTCTTTGTCCCGTTTCGCTATTGTATAATTAACCTATAATGTCAGAAACCGGCAACATCATCGTAAAAGGCGCCCGCACCCATAATCTCAAGAACATAGATGTGGAGATACCGCGCAACAAACTGGTCGTTGTTACCGGTCTGTCCGGTTCCGGCAAGTCGTCACTTGCTTTTGACACGATCTATGCGGAGGGGCAGAGACGCTATGTCGAGTCTCTTTCCGCTTATGCCAGACAATTCCTGGAACAGATGCAAAAACCCGATGTTGATTCCATCGACGGCCTTTCTCCCGCTATCTCAATAGAACAAAAATCCCCGAGCCGTAATCCCAGATCTACGGTCGGGACGATCACCGAAATATATGATTATCTGCGGCTTCTTTTTGCGAACATAGGGCTCCCTTACTGCCACAATTGCGGGAAAAAGATAGAAAAACAAAGTCCTACGCAGATAGTCGACCGGATAATGACTTCCGAGAAGGACAAGAAGATACAGGTTCTGGCTCCTGTAGTTTCGGGTCGAAAAGGACAGTACAGGGAGCTTTTTGAAAGAATAAGAAAAGAGGGCTTCATCAGGGTAAGGGTGGACGGTAAAATATATGACCTTTCCGAGGAAATAGATCCTGACAAAAAGAAGAAGCATTCGATAGAAATAGTTGTGGACAGGATAAAAGTCTCGGATGAAACAAGAAAACGCCTTTTTGAATCGGTGGAGACCGCGCTGAGGTTTGGCGGGGGCATTGTGCTGATAGATGCCGGCGGAAAAGAACCTCTGGTATTCAGCGAAAAGTTCGCCTGTCCTTCCTGCGGCACCAGCCTGGGAGAGATAAGCCCGAGGATATTCTCATTTAACAGCCCGTACGGCGCTTGCCCAAAATGCACCGGCCTGGGCTCTTCCCTTGAATTTGATCCGGACCTCATAGTACCTAACTATGAGCTTTCCATAAACGAGGGCGCGATAGCGCCTCTCAAAAAACCGTCTCCGTATTATGCGCATCAGATAAGCACTCTTGCCAAGAAGTACGGGTTCAGCCCGGATGAGCCTCTGAAAAAACTGTCAAAAAACCAGCTGAAAGCTCTTTTGTACGGGTCCGATGAATCGTTGAAGTTCAGGTATGAATGGAAAAGAGGTTTCGGCGAATATACGGACACATACGAAGGCATAATACCAATGCTAGAGCGCAGGTATAAGACCACCGAATCTGAGCATATAAGATTCTATCTTCACAGGTTCATGTCGCCGGTCGTCTGCTCACAGTGCAAAGGGGCTCGCCTGCGTCCCGAAAGCCTTGCGGTGAAAGTTGACGGCAAGACCATAGCAGAAGTTTCATCTTACGATATAGGGGCGATGATAAAGTTCGTTTCCGGGCTGCGCCTTACTAAGAATGAAGAGACGATCTCCAGGCAGATCCTTAAGGAAATAAAACTAAGATTGAACTTCCTGTCGGACGTAGGGCTTGAATACCTCACCATCAACAGAGAGACCTGGACTCTTTCCGGAGGGGAGGCTCAGCGCACGCGTCTGGCGACCCAGATAGGGTCCGGGCTGGTCGGCGTTCTTTATATACTGGATGAACCTAGCATCGGACTGCACCAGCGGGATAATGACCGTCTTATAAAGACCTTAAAGAACCTGAGGGACCTTGGCAACACCATAATAGTGGTGGAACACGACGAAGAGATCATGAGGTCTTCGGACCATATAGTTGATATAGGTCCGGGCGCGGGGATACACGGCGGCAAGATAATAGCATCAGCTCCTTTGAACGCACTGCTCAAACACAAGGATTCGGTCACCGCAAAATATCTTTCCGGTGATCTAAAGATTGAAGTCCCTAAGGCCAGGAGAAAAGGCAACGGTGCTTTCCTGACCGTGAAGGGAGCAAGACAGAACAACCTGAAAGATATCGATGTGAGGTTCCCTCTTGGTCTCTTCACCTGTGTCACCGGTGTTTCAGGTTCTGGGAAAAGCTCTCTGGTAAACGACGTGCTTTACAACAGCCTGGCAAAGAAATTCTACGGGACCATGGAAAAGGCAGGGGCCCATACGGCCATAACCGGTGACGAGAACATAGATAAGATCATAATCATCGACCAGTCGGCTATCGGAAGGACCCCGCGGTCCAATCCAGCTACATATACTGGTGTTTTTGACCACATCAGGGACCTTTTCGCTCTTACCGAAGAGGCAAGGATGAGAGGATATCAGAAAGGCCGTTTTTCTTTCAATGTGAAAGGCGGAAGGTGCGAGAACTGCGGCGGAGGCGGGATGGTAAAAATAGAGATGCATTTTCTTCCCGATGTTTACATCCCGTGCGATGTGTGCGGAGGGATGCGATATAATAAAGAGACCCTTGAAGTGCGCTATAAGGGCAAGAACATTTTCGAGGTCCTTGATATGACGGTGGAAGAAGCTTTAACGCTTTTTGAGAAGATCCCTCATATCAGTGCAAAATTACGCACATTGGCAGACGTTGGGCTGGGTTATATCCATATGGGACA
>CALFCX010000113.1 GCA_937950635.1 uncultured bacterium | reverse complement strand
TGGACTCGATAAACAGCATCCTCAGCTGGAAAAAACCGCGTGAGCTTTTCAAAATGTGCGAGTTCATCGTCGCGACAAGGCCGGGCACAAAAATAAAAACTTTCAAAAGACTTGTCAAGTTCCCTCCGCTTGCGATAAACAAGGACAAGATATCGGTGACCGAGCTGAAAATGGACGTTTCTTCCACTGATATACGAAACAGGATAAGGGCCGGGAAACCGGTATCAAAATTATTGCCGAAGCCGGTCGAACAATACATTGAAAAAAATTCCCTTTACGGAAAGGCATCCTGACACTTGGAAAAAACATCCCCAAAAACGATCGTGTCCTCTTTGGACAACGGCTTAAGGATAGTGGCAGAGGAGCTCCCGCACCTGCGCTCGGTCAGCATCGGCCTTGTGGTAGGCGCCGGGGCGGTGCTTGAAAACGAGAAAAATTCCGGCATATCGCATTTCATAGAGCACATGATGTTCAAGGGCACCAATAAAAGGTCCGCTTTCCAGATAGCCAGCGAGATAGACGGCGTCGGCGGCAAGCTCAACGCTTTTACGGGAAAGGAATACACCTGCTATTACGCTGTGGTCGAGGACAGGCATTTCGGCACGGCAGCCGATGTTCTGTCGGACATGGTGCTCAACTCTCTATTCAAAGAAGAGGAAATAGCGCTTGAAAAGAACGTCGTGCTCGAAGAGATAGGGATGTACGAGGACACGCCGGACGAACAGATACATGATCTTTCGATGGCAACGGCCCTGAAAGGACACGGCCTAGGCAAACCGATCTTAGGTACCAAGGAAAGCGTAAAAAAATTCGACCGGGAAGCCGTATTGTCCTACATAAAGAGCATATACTCTCCGAAGAACACCATAATATCGGTAGCGGGGAACATCCCTTCGGAAGAAGTAACGGATCTTTTGGGAAGCCTGTTCGGAAAGAGCTCAGGCAAAGACGTATCCCCGGCAAATACCGTTCCGAAAATATCCTCAAACGTAAACCTCAAAAGCAAAAAGACGGAGCAGGTGCACTTTGTGTTGGCGACAAAAGGCCTTAAACATACGGACGACAAAAAATATGCCCTTTCGCTTTTGGACAATATACTTGGCGGCACGATGAGCTCCCGGCTTTTTCAGGAGATAAGGGAAAAAAGAGCTCTGGCGTATTCCGTCCATTCTTTCAGCCAAGGGTTCAAAGATACCGGGCTCTTCAGCATATACGCCGGGACAAAAAAAGAGACTTTCGAGGAAACTCTTTCGCTGATACTCAAGGAAATTAAAAAGATAAAGAACGGCGGCATAACCCTGGAAGAACTTTCCCGTTCAAAAGAATATGTGAAAGGATCAATGGTGCTCGCTCTTGAATCCAGCAGGAACAGGATGAGCTACATGGCGAAATCGATGTTCTATTATGATAGAATAGTACCCATCGACGAGGTCGTGGACAATATAGACAACGTACGAATGGAAGAGATCGTGTCCATGGCTGATGAGATATTTTCGGATGAATATATAAGCCTGGCGGTGATCGGCGATCTGAAAAAACTGCCGGTCAAAGAAATAAGGATATAGGCAAATAGTTATGTCAAAAATAAGGGTCATTGTTAACGGGGCCTGCGGAAAAGTCGGGAAAGAAGTGGTAAAAGCCGTATCCAAAGACCCCGGTCTTGAACTTGCAGGAGCTGTAGATATTTCCTGCATCGGAAGCGACAGCGGTGAGACCGCGGGAATAGGCAAGAACGGGATAAAGATATCTTCTGATCTCGCAAAAACCATAGCCGACACAAAAGCCGACGTGGTCGTTGATTTTACCGTCCCAAAGACCATCATGGGATCCATAAAAACGGCCGTCGGAGCAAAAGCGAACGTTGTGGTCGGCACTACCGGTTTGACAGAATCAGATCTTAAAGAGATCGCCGGCCTTTGTGAAAAGAACGGAGTGAGTGTTCTGGTAGCCCCGAATTTCGCCATAGGCGCGGTGCTCATGATGAAATTCGCCTCCGAAGCGATAAAACTTATGCCAAAAGCAGAGATTATAGAGCTGCATCACGACCAAAAACTCGATGCCCCGTCCGGCACAGCCATAAAAACGGCTGAAATGATGAAAAGATCATCCGGAGCAAAAGATGTCCCTATCCACAGCGTCAGGCTCCCGGGTTTTGTTGCCCATCAGGAGGTCATCTTCGGCGGGCTCGGGCAGACGCTCACCATAAGACACGACACGATAAACCGCGAATCGTTCATGCCCGGCGTTCTGCTCGCTGTAAAAAAGATCAACAGCCTCAAAGGGTTGGTTTACGGCCTGGAAAATATATTGTAAATCCTGCCGTATTTATCCTCTCCGATTGATATCCCTAGCCAAAGACTGAAATCTCGCCCGTTTTTTCACGATATATACACAGGTAGGGAATAACACTTTAAAAGGAGAAATATACATGGTCGCATCGTACAAAACAGTTCTGCAGACAAGAATGCCCGCGCAATTCACAACTCTAAGGGCTCCGTTAAAGACGGGGAATTTAGGAGTACTTGCAAATCCTGTAATATCAACCGAAGCTAAAAGGCCTGTGCTTACCGATCTTATGACAAGAGCGACTGCAAACGTGCCCGCAGGAGAGATCGAAAGGTCTTTAACGTTAACGGACGCAAAAGAGTTGGAGGCCGCGCAAAAAAGGATCGCAGCCGCCTGCCAGATGGTCAACAGACCCGCCCCGGGGACCATGGCTTTCGCGACAGCCGGGGACTATTTTGCTTTAACACCTAATACCCCAAGAGTAGGCGGAGAAGCATGGAAGGATATACAAGTCCTTATGCATTCTCCGGAAGAACTTCTGGAAATGACGCAACGAGGCGTTGAGATAATAAGGGGAAATTCTGAAGAGGGCGGACTTTCGGGCGTCGCACTAGGGCTTCCGGTAGCGGGCGAGGCTTCAAGGGCTCAAAAATTCGCGGCAGACCATCCTGAACTTATCGAAAAGATCTACGCTTTAGGCGCCGAGAAAGATATGATACCTCCCAGATTCTTATATCCGATATCAACAGCTAATGGCCCAAAGACGCTTTTTGGCTTGATGTTGAATAATTTCCTTGCGACATCGAGTTCTCTCGGACGGTTAAGCTTATCAATAAACATGTTCAATGCAAAAAGCAGCGATCTGGTAATGGAAGCATTGAGAAAAGAAGGTTTTGGAGATCTTCCCGACGACCAGCTTGAATTGTTGCTCGGTTTCGTTCAATCAAGCGCCCCCAGGATGTTCCTCTCTGATATGGCGGAAACAGAAAAACCATCGTCTACAGGACATGGGGATTATCCAAACACTCTGGCAACAGCCGATATGTATAGGACCATGGAAGGAATGGGGATAAAACAATTCATCTTCGCAAATTCGGATGAGTTCCTATGGGGAGCGGACCCGACAATGATCGGCCTGGCGGACAGGCTTATCGGAATGGGATACGACGGAATGGTGATGGTCGTACCAAATTCCAACAATCAGCCGGGCTGCGGGGTCGTAAGAGGATTATTGAAGCCCTCATCCCCATTCAGGCTATGCGAATCAATGTGCCTTCCGGCCGATCTTTCTGACGGCATAAAAAATCCTTCCGCGGTGAACACTACATTTTATATACTCGGCACAGAAGCTGCGGCAAGTAAAACAGCGCAATTTTTGACCACGGCGCCGGGGCTTGATATAAAGACTGTAAATGAAAGAGGCCGGGTTGAACAGGTCGGCTGCCTAGAAACATGGGCCGGCAACGAATTCACCAACAATCTGAACTGCGCTTTCGTGATGGCTCCGAGAGCCGGGTACTTTTTGGGAATAAAAACCCTTGAACATTCACACTCCGGCAAGGTCCCGCCGGAATTAAAGGATTTCCCAAACCCGAGATTCGCGGACTGGTCGTATGAAAGAGTTGTAAAATATCTGGCAGACACACAACCAGCTCTTCTTCAAAGGCTCATGGAGGGCGATAAGACCGTCGCTTATGAGATATGGCGCAACGGCTACAGCTATCTTGCCGATCCTTCAATAACAGGCGTGCAAGGCTGATAAAGTCCTGACAGAACAAAAAACACCCCCGATCTCTCGGGGGTGTTTCATTTTATCAACGGTCGGGACTTCTTAGCCCATTACCACTTCAACTTTGCAAGCCTTCTTTGTTTTGACATAAGGGATAAGATTCCCTTCGACATCTTTTCCGTCGACTTTCATCGACACAACACCCTTGCTTACGTTGTTAGGATTGGTGACTTTTACGCTGTACTCACAGCCCCTGAAAGTACGTTTTGCCTCAAATCCGCCCCACGAAGACGGGATGCACGGATCTATCGTCAACCCTTCGTAGTCGGGCCTGATCCCGAGTATGTACTGAGATATAGCGATAAAGTTCCACGCGGCAGACCCTGTCAGCCAGCCGTTCTTGGCCTCGCCAAAGTTCGTGTGGTCTTTGCCCGCTATCATCTGGCAGTAAATATAAGGCTCCATCTTGTGGATATCCGGTATTTTGTTCTTCTCGGTCGGCGAGATCGATTTATAATACTTGAACGCCTGGTCCCCGCGGCCGATCATACACTCCGCGATCATGATCCAGGGATTAGGATGGCAGAATATGGCCCCGTTCTCTTTTAACCCCGGAGGATATATCGATATGGAACCGAGCTCCGGATAGAACTTTGAGAAAGACGGCTGAAGTATCATGATGCCGTACTCTGTCGCGAGGTGTTTGTTCACCGAGTCCAGACATTTTACGGCGCGATCCCCGTCGGCAACTCCGCCAAGCACCGCCCATCCCTGCGTTTCAAGGAATATCTTCCCCTCTTTGTTCTTCTTGGAGCCGACCGGCTTTTTGTTATCGTCAAATCCTCTTACATACCACTCTCCGTCCCAGGCCACTTTATTGATCTGGTCTTTGACCTTGCGGTAAAGCTTCATATATTTAGAAGAATCGGCTTTTTTCTTTGCCAGGCCTGCGATCCTGCTCATCTCAAGGCAGGCACCCGCAAGCTGCTGCGCCACCATCACGGTTTCCGCCTGCTTTTTTGGCCCGAGCATGTTGAGGCAGTCGTTCCAGTCGGCAAACCCCGCGAGCGGCAGCTTATGAGGTCCTATATTCTTTAGCGAAAAATTCACCGCCTTGGCCAGATGTTCGTACATTGTCCCTTTTTTGCCGGAATCGTACGGGATTTTCTGGGAAAGGAATTTAAGATCTCCTGTCTCTTTCAAGTATGAAGCCACGGCATATACGAGCCATATATGGTCATCGCTGTAGCCCTCGCCGTTGCCTTTTTTTGTGAGAGGGGAATACTGGTGCCGCGCATCGCCTCTTTCGAACTGCGTGGAAGCCAGGTCCACCAGTCGTTCCTTTACCTTTTCCGGTATCTGGTAAACGAAGCCCATCGTGTCCTGGTTGCTGTCGCGGAATCCCATTCCTCTGCCTATCCCGGATTCATAATAAGATGCGGAGCGCGTGCAAATCTCATTCCTGGACGACGCGGTGTGGCCCTACCGCAG
>CALFCX010000112.1 GCA_937950635.1 uncultured bacterium | reverse complement strand
TGACGGTTGCCGGCTGGTTGACACCGTTCTTCCTGTATGTACTGCCTTCCATTATCGTTACATCCCCGTTTATGCTTGTTGCTCCCGTCAATGTGATGTTCCCTGCGGCAAAAGTAGGGCCGTTTATTCCCCCGGCGCCGTTCAGGTTCAGGTTGCTGTTGGCATAGACGGCATAATCAAAACTGGCCGTGGAAGATGAGCCTCCCGAAAGTATCTGTTGTATCGTCCTTGTGATGCCGTTTACCTCTCCGGTGGCTATTATCAGTATGGACCCGGATGAAGGGCCGTCAAGAACCGAGAAATAATATATTCCTTCTCCGAAAGACTCTGACGAACCGGTTGTTCTCCAGGCTTCTCCCATCCCGCCGGATCCTACGGGAGTTGCCAGGTACCAGATAGCTTTGTTTATGCCTGCCTCAGCCGTATAAAAAGCTTTTGCCCGAGCCTTTTTTGCAGGAATATCGCGCGTTCTGGCTATAGTAACGTAGAGGAACGAAAGAAAAATGGCTGATATAGCCACAAGTATCACAAAGGTGAAGATCAGGCTGCCTTTTCTTGCCATAAAGAAATCTCCTTTATTCATATGTTCCTCAATTTTATGGAAGATTCAAAAGTTGCTATATTTACGGACGTTCCGGCAACTATCTTTATGTCCACCTGGGTTATTGAAGGTAGAGAACCGCTGTTGTAGGTGAACAACAAATTGTTTATGTTCTTTGCGACCATTGTGTTATTGCCGGATACAGTTCTTATCAAAGGACTTCCGGGAGTCCCGTTCCAGGAATAAGCATATATCTCGCCTGCTTCCTTTGTCCCGTTAGAGTTCAAGTCCTCAGCCCAGAAGCTTATGCTTGTTGATGACGCGTTCGTGAGCTCAAGGCAGCTGCGCAGGTCGCTCCGGAGGGCATTTACGGCTTTATTGGCTTCCAAGAACGATGCTGAGCGGTCCATTTCTGCATTAAATATCCTGCTCCCGGCCACGTAGGTAACAACAAGAATCCCCATGATCCCGACGGATATCGTCAAGGCGATCACGAGCTCTATAAGTGTAACGCCTCTTTTTTTTCCCATGGTTAATAGTTCACAAAATATGAGCTTATGCCGAACTGGTCCGTTCCGATCCCAGAGGTCCAGTAAACTTTCACTGATACTTCTTTCAGATTCGTCAGCGGTTCTGTTACGATAGCTTCTCTTGAAAAATTCGGATAGCCTGATATGCTTCCCAAAGCCTCGGATGAACCGGAAAGAGAGGCGAACGGCACCGATTGTAATTGCTCCATTTTTTGCTGGGCAAGTTCTATGGCTATATTTGTATCGCTTGCTATCTTACTGGCTCTTATGCCGGAGGAAAAAGATTCTACTAAGGGGAATAATGCGATGGTTATTACCACGAGAACAAGGATCATCTCGATAAGAGTAAAACCTTTTCTTCTCATTTTTAACAGATTATAACAAACGCGATATATATTGTAAAGGAAAATATATATTGGACAAAGAAAATCAGTTCCAGTTCCTGTTAGGCGGCGTGCCGTTCGTTATTCCCAGGTCATCTTCGTCCGACGGGACCGGCATTTTTCCCACCCACGCGGTCATATCGCCTTTGGAAAGGTTGTATCCGGCGGACCATATAGCGTAAAAATTCTTGTCAGGAGAGACCGAATATCCGAAAGTTTCTGACGGATTGAATATGTCGGCCGGTAACGCTGATATTATGTTCGTTTCTATCAGAAGTTCACTTATGGTGGCAGGATAATCCCCTCTTTTTGCGGCATAGGCCTCCGCAGCTATCTTGACCATGCGCAGATCTCCCTTTACCTTGGCGGCCCTGGCCTCGTTCTTCATCTTGAAAAAGTTCATTACAACTATGCTGAGTAGTATGACTATTATTGTCAAAGCGATCAGAAGCTCTATTACAGTGAAAGATCTGCGGGTATTCATGATTATCTGGGATTATAGCATGAGGGAACAACAGAATGAAGCATGAAGGATGAAGAAAAGGTGTTGTGTGTCAGATCTCAGTTCGTCTTTCATGCTAAAAAAAGGCCCCGCATTTCCTAGAAAATACGAGGCCCCGTTTTAGATCATCTAAAAGATCAAAATTACTTCCAGTTGGTGTTCGGAGCGGTACCATTAGTTGTGCCGATCTGGTCGGCATCTCCTACGGTGACAACCCCGGCATCCGATATGGAACCCGTGGACACGTTGTTCTTGCCAACGGAGTAGATTATGTAGTATGTGCTATTCGCGCTCAGCGCATACTGATAACCATTGTTAGGAGCAGCTGCCGTTGAGAACGGATCTGTCGGCAATGTCTGAACAACGGATTCTCCTTCAACTGAAGCCAGAACGGCCGGATAAAAGCTGTTCTTTGCATTGTATGCCTCGACAGCCAGTTTCAATACCCTCAGATCGCCGCCTGCTTTAGCTTTTTTGGCTTCTTCTTGCATCCCTCTGAAACTCGGGATCGCGATACCTATGAGAACCGCTATAACGGCCATCACGATCAAAAGTTCTATCAGAGTAAAACCTTTTCTAATCATTTCTTTCTTCACCACCTTTCGTCTTAATAAATAATCCCTGCTGAAAAAGAAGTATATAACACAAAAGTTTATTTTGCAAGCATTTTCTCCAGGTTTTCCTGGTTGACCGCTCTTTCAAGGGCAGCTTCCTTGGTAACAAGCCCCTCTTTTACGAGATCCCTCAAAGCATTGTCCATGGTTTGCATGCCGTACTTTGTGCCGATCTCCATTATAGAGTAAATGTCCTGTGTTGAGCCTTTTCTGATGATATTCCTTACTGCAGAATTCATTCTGAGTATTTCTGTTGCCAGTATTTGTCCAAGTCCGTCGGCCCTGGGCAGAAGCTGCTGGGATATCACTCCCTGCAGGGACAAAGAGAGCTGCATTCTTACCTGGTTCTGTTGATGAGGGGGAAAAACATCGATGATCCTGTCTATAGTTTGTACGGCATCGTTAGTGTGTAACGTGGATATCACCAAATGTCCTGTTTCCGCAGCGGTTATCGCGGTTGATATTGTTTCCAGCTCCCTCATTTCTCCTATGAGTATCACGTCAGGGTCCTGTCTGAGCACGCGATGCAGCGCGTTAGGGAAAGAATTCGTATCTAATCCTACCTCTCTTTGCTCTATTACCGACATCTTGTTCCTGTGTATGAACTCTATCGGATCCTCGACAGTGATTATATGTACGCTTCTGCTGGAATTGATCATGTCTATTATTGCTGCCTGTGTCGTGCTTTTTCCGGCTCC